>CAZERB010000086.1:0-5105 GCA_964514645.1 uncultured Anaerolineales bacterium | reverse complement strand
AACTCCCTACGGTCATAACTATGCGCGAATCGCTGGAGGAGGCCGACCCTTGGCTTGCCTCTCGGATGCTCGACCACTCCTTCTGCACCCTCTACACCATCCTTGTTCCCGCATACCGAGGCGGGGTGGTGAAGAAGGCTCCGAAGAGAGCCAGAAAGCGGTAATATATCGAATAGCGAGTAATCTTTGGGGGACGAGGATTCTCGTCCCCTTTTAGAAAGGTCAAGCCAGGGGACGCCTCCTTCGAGGCGGTAACGGTGGAGAAGGTATGGGAGGCAGTGGAGAGAGTATTGACGAAAGAGAGTAATGGATTATACTGAAGATAGCCGCAGCATCCGAATAAGCGAGCGGTGCGGATGCTGTTAGGGAACTAGGCGAGGCCAGACTGAGAAGGCAGATGGAAAGCGGGGTGCTGTACTAAGGAAGGGAGTACAGGAGGCAGTGATGAAAAGGAATATCTTACTCATTGTGATCTTACTAGCAGCCTTTACGCTGGTGGGCTGCAGCGAGTCGGCATATAAGTTGGTAGAACCTCAGGTGGTAGATTCAAGGTTTATAGTAAAGGTGGGGGGCACGCCAGGTCTAAGGTTTCACGGTCATTATGCGGTTGTGACCGCCGGTGGCGGCTCCACGTCAAGAAGCGTCGAAGGTACTGTGCCTGTGGAGTATAACGTGAAAGGCAAGACCGTTGCCTGTGCCTTCCAAAAACAAGAGGAACGGGGTACTTTGAAGGTAGAAATCATCAAAGATGGTAAGGTAGTCGGTCAATCTGAGACTTCGGCAGCCTATGGTATGGTCACCATAGCGAGTGAATAGTAGGAACAAGAACACATGGCCGCGGCAACCAAATGTCTAAATTGTGAGACAGATTCCTCTGCCAAAGGGTGAGAAGAGGGTCATGCACAATAGTCATTGTTCATGTCCTAGCTATCGCGTCTAGCTCGAATGGGCGGAAATAGCAAAAAGGAGATCAACCTATGGCACAACACAGACTTTACAGGTGCATAGTCAGAGCAGTCAAGATTGGAAAGGTGAAAGAACCATTCGCGAGTGATGATTTTATGAAGGCATGTCCAGGTTTTGCCAAAGGAACTTATGGGACTTTTCTACCCAAGCACCGAGTAGGAAACCCTAGCGGGACCTCTGAGTTGTTTGACAGGGTGTCCCGTGGAAGATACCGGTTAGTGAGACCCTGTAAATATGGCCTTGGTTGAGCGAACCATGACAGCCAATCGTCCCAGCATCACCTCATTCTTCACCAACTTGCAAGCGCCCATGCCCTTGGGACGCAAGGTGCGCTTGCTTTTGCGCAACAACTGGATAAAAATCCGAAGGCGGACTAATTGCTGTGGATACCCGGGAGAGCCCGGCTGTTGACAGGTCCCCCGAGAGACTGGGCCAGTTTCCTCGCTTTTGGCAAGGAAGAAAGTCATGATTCGTCGATGTTACAACACCGAGTCTGAGACGATCTACGAGATTATCAACGACGCCGCTCAAGCGTATAAAGGGGTTATCCCGGCGGATTGTTGGAAAGAACCTTATATGCCTAAAGACGTGCTTCGGCATGAGATGGATGAAGGGGTCGTATTCTGGGGATATGAAGAAGGTGGCGAACTGGTTGGTGTGATGGGCATACAACACATTCAAGATGTAACTCTCATCAGACACGCCTATGTTCGCACGGCCAAACGAAATCAGGGCATAGGGAGAAAATTACTATCCTATCTTCGGAAGCAGACGACTTGCCCGATCTTAATCGGCACTTGGGCGGATGCTGTTTGGGCGATTCGTTTCTATGAAAAACATGGTTTTCGACTGGTTTCCTCGGAAGAGAAGGATCGGTTGCTGAGGAAATACTGGTCGATCCCCGAACGTCAGATCGAAACTTCTGTGGTTCTAGCAGATCAGAAGTGGTTCGATGCTCGTCAACCAGAAGCGAACAGCGTCTAACCAGCGTGTTTGCGGCTAACTGCGTTCGCAATGTGTGACGGCGTCTACTAGGCCGAATCTTCTGCGCCAGGGTCAGAGGGGACAACCAGTGATGGAGTAGTCTTTCCAGGGAGTAGGCTAATGCCAGCAAAGATTAGCGTAAGCAAAAGAGAAGAGACCACTACCGGATGGATCTTCGAGGTGGCTATCTCCGAACGAGGCAGTGAAACCATCCACACGGTCACGCTGAGCAAGACCGACTATGAGCGGCTAACCGAGGGAAAGGCCCCACCCGAAAGGTTGATCGAGCGCTCCTTTGAGTTCCTCCTCCAACGGGAGCCCAAAGAGTCTATACTCCGCCGCTTTGACCTCACCAAGATCGGCTTCTACTTCCCCGAATACGAACGGGAGATCCACCAGAGACTCGGCTAGCCTCTCCTACCCCATATCCCCCAACTCATAGAGTATCGCCGCCGCGGCCACCACCCCCGCCGTCTCTGCTCTCAATATGCGTGGGCCTAAGGTGACTGGGATGGCCCCGTATCGCTGCCCCTGCTCTATCTCCTGGGGGGTGAACCCCCCTTCTGGGCCGATGAAGAGGTTGATCGAAAAGGGGGTGGGCTGGGCACCCCTGAGGACGGGGCGCAATTTGCTGTTCCCTTGGGCTGGTATCCCTGGGCCAGCCTCCTCCCAGGGGACGATGGTCAGCCCGCCTCGGCTAGCCTCCTGCCAGGCCTGACGCAAAAGCGAGGGCGGCCGCAGGATGGGAAGGCAGCCCCGCCTAGACTGCTCCGCCGCCTCTAGGATGATCCGCCTCCACCTCTCTTGTCTCTTCTCCCCGATATCCTCCAGGCTGGAGACGATACACCGCGCAGCGACCACGGGAACGAAGGCCACCACCCCTACCTCGGTGCACTTTTCTAGTACGCTCTCGAAGGCTCGTCCTTTGAGGAGGGATTGGTAAAGGGTTATCTTCGTTCGAGGCTCGCTGGCGGCCAGGCTCTTCTGCAGGATACGCCCTTCTACCCGCTCCCGGCTCACCTCGCCCAGTTCCACCTGGTATTCCCAGCCCGAGTTATCGAGGAGGATAACCCGGTCGCCCGGCTTCAGGCGGAGGACATTCCTTATCTGGTGGGTCAAGGGCCCGGCGATCTCCACCCCTTCCCCCAGAAGCCATTCTGGGGGGACGAAGAAACGGTGTAGATGCATCATTGTAGGGACCGACTTACTTCCCCTTCTCTCTTTCCTATCAGGGTGACCCAATCTCCCTTCTGAAGACGGCTCAACCCCCTGAGCCCTCCCTCTCTAAAGGTCTTCCTCGCCTCCTCTTCTTCAGAAGCCATGATTCCGGCGGCGATGAGGAGACCCTCTGGCTTCAGGTGATCGAGGAGGCCCTTTTCTATAAGTTCAGCGATCGTCCGGGTCAGGATGTTCACCACTATCATATCGAAGAGGGACCCTCTCGCCATCTCCAGCGACCCCTCTTTCACCTCGACCGTCTTACTGACGCCGTTAGCCTGAACGTTCTCTTTCGCTATCTTCACCGCCAAGGGGTCAGTGTCCAGGGCCAAAACAGCGCTTGCTCCCAGTTTGGCGGCGGCGATAGTCAGGATGCCGGAGCCGGTACCGACATCGAGGACCTTCGCCCCACGAGAGAGGTGCTCCTCTAAGGCTTCCAGGCACATGCGAGTAGTGGGGTGGAGCCCCGTCCCGAAGGCCATCCCTGGATCGAGGGTAATGACCACTTCCCCCTCAGAGGGGAGATACCTTTGCCAGGAGGGGTGTACTACCAAGCGACGACCGATATGCTGGGGCTCGTAGTAGGCTTTCCACGCCTCGGCCCACTCCTCTTCTTTAATCTCTCTCACGTGGGGCTCAGGCAGGGGCCTTATCTGCCCCAGATGCCAGAGGGCTTCGTAAAGGGGCCGCAACCTCTCGTCCTGCGGGGGCACGAAGGTCTTCACGGTTACCAAGGGGTCATCCGGCCAGGCCTCCACCACCGCTCCCCCCTCTCCGTACTGGTTGAATAGTTCGCTTACCGCTTCTGCGCTCTCTTCATCAACCCGAAGGCTTATCTCCAGCCAGTTCAACGCGCTGCCTTTCGTGGAGAGAGGTTAGAGGTTGAGAGCATCCCTCATCCTATCCAAGAACCCCTTCTCGCTCTGGGGGATCAGCTCTTTGCCCAGGCTCTTGGACAATCGCTTTAGGAGCTCTCGCTGTTCCTCGGTGAGGTTGGTGGGGGTGACCACATAGACGGTGACCAACTGATCGCCGCGGCCATCGCCTCGAAGATTGGGGATACCCTTCTTTTTCAGCCTGAAGGTCTCGCCCGTCTGGGTGCCCGCGGGGATGGCCAGGGTGGTCGTGCCCTCCAAGGTGGGGACTTCTACCTCATCGCCCAGGGCAGCCTGGGCTATATTGATGGGCAACTCCAAAAGTATGTCGGAGTCTTGGCGCTTGAAGTAGCGATGCTTCTTGACCGAGAGGTGCACGTATAGATTTCCGGGCGGCCCATCCCATAAGCCTGCCTCCCCTTCCCCATCCAGGCGGAGGCGGACTCCGGAATCGACGCCAGCGGGGATGGTTACCTCTAGTTTCTTGGTGACGCGGACGCGCCTATTCCCACGGCACTCTTGACAGGAGGTCACGACCACTTCCCCCTCCCCGTGGCAGCGGGGGCAGGTGGTCACGTTGACGAAGGAGCCGAAGAAGGACTGGCGGACATGGCGCACCTCACCCGTGCCCTTGCACTCAGGGCACCTTATCGGCTCGGTGCCCGGCTCAGCGCCGGTGCCGATGCAACGGGGGCAGGTATCCAGACGGGAGACCTCTATCTCCTTCTCGCAGCCGAAAGCCGCCTCCTCGAACTCGAGAGTAAGGTCATAGCGGAGGTCCGAGCCCCGCTGGGCGCGGGACTGGGGGCCGCGAGGCCGCATCCCGAAGCCGAAGAAGTCCCCGAAGATATCGCTGAGGCCGCCGAAGCCCATATCGCCGAAGCCGCCCACATCCGCGCGGCCGAAGCGGTCGTAGTTGGCCCGCTTCTGGGGGTCGTTTAGGACCTGGTAGGCCTCGTTTATCTCCTTGAAGCGGGCCTCGGCATCAGGGGATTTGTTCACGTCAGGGTGATACTGGCGAGCGAGGTGGCGATAGGCTCGCTTTATCTCGCTCTCCGAGGC
>CAZERB010000085.1:0-5113 GCA_964514645.1 uncultured Anaerolineales bacterium | reverse complement strand
TAGAGCAAAGCGGCGAGCGGTATCATCTTCACCCAAGGGGAGATCCGTCCATCGGTGAGAAGAGACCAGGCTAGCCGAGCCTCTCTTATAACCTCCGAGAGAAGGTCGAATGCCCCCTTGGCATCTGGTCTAGCACGATTTCGCCTCATAAATCCAGGCTCCTCTCCCCTCCTAGGTCAAAAACACCCTTTTCCGACCTCTGGGGCCCAAAATCTATTATACCCCTCCCCTGGCTTTTTGGCAAGAGCACTCACTTCATAGAACTGTGATGGTGTAGAAGGGGGTCCGTTTGTCCTTTAATCTGGGAAGGGTTATAATCTGAAAGCAAGATGGAGAAAGAAACGGTGTCTTATCGCTGGGTAGTGGCTCAATTCGAGAAGTCGTACGGTCGGCCGCCGGCTATCGTCGTCGCTGCGCCGGGCAGGGTGAACCTCATCGGCGAGCACACAGATTACAACGAGGGTTACGTCCTCCCTATGGCTATCGATCGCCATATCCTCGTCGCCGCACTACCTCGAAAGGATAGAAAGGTTTCTCTTCGGGCTCTAAATCTAGGAGAGGAAGATGCCTTCTCGCTGGACGAGATAGACCGAGGAGAAAGAGGGTGGAGCAACTACGGGCGGGGTGTAGCCTGGGAGATGGAAAGGGCCGGGCATAGACTCCAGGGCATGGAGGCGGTGATCTGGGGGGATCTGCCTGTGAAGGCTGGGTTAGGCTCCTCGGCAGCCTTGGAGGTGGCGATTGCCTACTCTTTTCAGTTGTTATCTAATCTAGAGATCGAGCCCCTCCAGTTGGCCTTCCTCTGTCAAGGGGCAGAAAACGGTTTCGTGGGCGTCCAATGCGGCCTGATGGATCAGATGACCTCTGCTTTAGGCGAAAAAGATCACGCTCTCCTCATCGATTGTCGTAGCCTAGATCGCCAGTTGATCCCCGTCCCTCCGGGGGTGGATATCGTAGTCTCTGATACCGGGAAGCAAAGGGGACTGGTTGATTCCCAGTACAACCTTCGTCGTCAGGAGTGTGGGGAGGGGGCAAGGCTTTGGGGAGTCCCTTCGCTACGCTCTGTCTCCCCCAAAGAGTTGGCTAAGCGCAGGGGTGATTTGCCGCCAACCATCTATCGCCGGGTTAGACATGTAGTGACCGAGAACCAACGAACCTTGGAGGCTACAGAAGCGTTGAAAGGAGGAGATTTGGAGGCTTTCGGCCGGCTAATGTACGACTCCCACCATAGCCTGCGCCACGATTTCGAGGTGAGTTGCCCTGAACTGGATATCTTGGTAGAGGCTGCTCGGAAGGTCTCGGGGGTCTACGGCTCCCGCCTCACCGGGGCGGGCTTCGGCGGTTGCACCGTGAGCCTGGTGATTCGGGAGGCGGTCCCAGAATTCCAAGCCCTGGTGGCGAAGGAGTACGAGAAAGCCACGGCAAGGAAACCGGCGATTTATGTTTGTCGCCCCGCTCAGGGGGTACGAGAGGTCACGAGGTGCAGATAAGGGAGCCAGCCGTTTCAGAAGAACGGTTTGTTGAAGAGTTAAGGGCCCAGGTGGAGGATGTACTCCTAGTAAGCGACGTTTCGTTGAGCCAGGAAGGAAAGGCTGTCCTCTTCTCCGGCCGGCTCCTTTGGGATGCGGAAACGGCCTTCTCTCTCCTCCACGAGAGACTGAAAGCCAAAGGTTTGCTCCCCTTCCTTCAGAGGCGGAAAGGTCAGGATAGCGTGCTCATCGTCCCCGCTCCCCAGGAAAGGGGGAAGCCCCGGCCCATCATCAACCTTCTCCTCTTCGTGGCCACCATCCTCACTACCCTCTTCGCGGGAGCGGCCTGGGAGGGATTTGACCCCCTGCAGAACCCTGGAACCCTGAAGTTCGGCATCCCCTTCGCCTCGGCTCTCCTCCTCATCTTGGGGGCCCATGAGTTGAGCCATTATTTCGTGGCCCAAAGACATGGCTTTAGGGTGAGCCTCCCCTATTTCATCCCCGTCCCCTTCGGACTGGGGACTTTCGGGGCTTTCATCAGGATGGAGTCGGTAGCCAAGGATCGAAAAGGCTTCTTCGATGTAGGGCTGGCGGGGCCACTGGCTGGGCTGGCGATGGCTATCCCCATTCTGATCCTCGGCCTCTCCCTCTCCGAGGTAAGGCCCATCATCCATATGCCGGGCTCCTTCCAAGAGGGCAACTCGCTATTATACCTGACCCTTAAGTATATAGTTCACGGGCAGATACTCCCCTCGAGAGGGGTCGATGTCTTCCTCCACCCCGTAGCCTTTGCTGGTTGGATCGGGCTGATGATCACCGGGGTCAACCTACTGCCGGCGGGACAGTTGGACGGGGGGCATGTAGCCTACGCTCTTCTAGGAGGGGCCTACAAGTGGGTAGCCCAACTGATCCTTCTCCTCCTTATGGGCCTGGGGCTCTTCCTCTGGTCTGGCTGGCTGCTCTGGGCCCTCCTCATCCTCCTAAGCGGCCCCGGCCACCCCAGACCCTTAAACGATATCACCGGGGTGGGTGGAAAAAGAAAGGCCATCGGCATCTTGGTCCTCATCCTCCTCCTCACCATCTTCACCCCCGTGCCCTTCAGTTAAAAGGGGACAACAAGGCTCCCTGGGATCGACGTCCAGGCCTCTAGACCACCCACACCTGCCAATCTCCCAGTTCCCTCTCCACCCTCTCCCCCATCTCTTGGGGTACCCGCATGTACGTGCCCTTGGCCTCGGCGGCCAGGCTCCCATCTTTCAGGCGTATCTCACCCCGAGTCTCTATCCGACGGCCTCGATCTTGCACCACCTCTCCCCTGACCGTCAGAGGTTCACCTATGGGGATAGGCTTTTTATACCTCACCTCCAACCTGGCTGATACCATCCACCGTTCCTCTCCACCAACCATGAGGCACCTCCCCATCGCCTCATCCAAGAGGGCCCCGGTCAGCCCCCCGTGAAGGATGCCAGGAAAGCCCTGGTGCTCCTCCCGGGGAGTAAACTTAGCCCATACTCGCTTATCTTCCTCCTCGAAGATGACTTTGAGGCCGATGGGGTTCTCCATCCCACAGACGAAACAGAGGCGAGAATTAGGCTGTCTTTTCATCGAAGATCCTCACCAACTCCTTCCTCATCTCCTCTGGCATTTCCCCTCTCTGGGCCGCTTTCCAGAGATAAGGCCTGAGGCTCTTCAAAAGCAAAACGGGAAGGCTCGCTCGCTTCACCTCCAGTTTCACCTCGGGTTCTGTGAAGACGATGACCCCTTGTACCTCAACCTCCCGGCCAAGGAGCCGCGAGGAGAGGTAACCACGCAGCCTCTCCATCTCCCTCCTCACCTCCCGCGTGGGGTTCCCCAAAGGCTCTGGGGCGAAACCTCGCAGAAGGCGTAGAAGGCTGAAATTCCGACTCCACCTGTCATCTATACACCGGATGTGGCCATCCACTCTCTTCACTTTGAGGACAAAGAGCCCATAAGGGGTCAAGAGCAGGTGCTCAACGGGAAGGAGGTAGTTGTATAGGTGATGTCTGTCGTCCAACTTCCGAAGGGCACGAGAGAGCGCCTGGTCGGCTCGGGGCTCCACTGTCCAGCGGTTCATCTGCCTGTTGCCAATACTCCCCATGATGAATCCCAAGATGACCACCAAGAAAGACCAAAGATACCCTTGGGGTATGAGGAAAAGGAGGAGACCGGAGAAGAGGATGAGGAGGCCCGCCATACTCCCTGCCCTGGCCAGCCGCACCCGGACTTTGATGAGCGGTTGATCGCTTTTCACCCTCATGCTTTACTCCGAATAACACCCTAATATGAGGCAAGCATCCTGGCCACCCAGCCCGAAGGAGTTGGAGAGAGCGATCCTCACCTCTGCCTGTCGCGCCACGTTGGGGACGTAGTCGAGATCGCATTGGGGATCAGGGGTATGATAGTTGATGGTGGGGTGGATCACCCCGTGGTAGATAGTAAGGGCGGTGGCGATCGCTTCCACAGCCCCTGCCCCGCCGAAAAGGTGGCCTATCATCGATTTAGTGGAACTGATGGGCACCCGGTAGGCGTGTTCGCCCAGGGCTTTCTTGATGGCTAGAGTCTCCATGATATCACCTAAGGGGGTAGAGGTCCCGTGGGCGTTTATGTAATCTATATCTTGGGGGCTTATTCCGGCATCGGAGATAGCCCAGCGGATAGCCCGGGTGGCCCCTCGCGCCTCGGGGTCCGGTTCAGCCACATGGTAAGCATCCGTGGTGGCGCTATAACCCAAGAGCTCGGCGTATATACGGGCTCCCCGTCTCAAGGCGTGTTCCAGGTTTTCCAAGACCAAGATGCCACATCCCTCGGAAGGCACAAGGCCATCCCGATCCTTGTCAAAGGGGCGAGAGGCGCCTTCTGGGTCATCGTTCCGGGTGGAGAAGACCCGCATAGAGACGAAGCCGGCCATCCCTACCTGGCAACTGGAGGCCTCTGTCCCCCCGGCCACCATCACCTGGGCCGCTCCCCTACGGATCACCTCCGCCGCCTCGCCCACAGCCTGGGTCCCTGCAGCACAGGCGGTGGTGACGGTTGAGTTGTAGCCCTCGAGCCCATAGAGATGAGCGATATGGAAAGCGGCTATATTGGGGATCATGGAGACCAGATAGAAGGGAGAGATCCGCTTCTTCTCCATGAATAGCCGCTTGCACGCCTCCTCAGTAGCATCAAGTCCACCTATGGCTGTTCCCATCAAGACGCCCACCTGGGAGGCATCGACCTCCCCGATGGCCAGGTTTGCGTCCTCCAGGGCCATCTTGGTGGCCGCCACAGCGAACTGGCTGAAGAGTTCCATCCGCCGCGCTTCCTTGAAATCCATGTAACAAGAGGGGTCGAACCCCTTCACCTCACCACCGATCTTGGTGGGCAAATAAGTGGTATCTATACGGGTAAGATAGCCGATGCCGGATCGACCAGCCACCAACCCCTCCCAGGTCTCCTCCACCGTCAAGCCTAAGGGGGTGAGAGCCCCCATCCCGGTGATCACCACCCGGGCCCTCTTTCTATACCCTTCGACCCTCTCCGGCTGGGGCAACGTCTCCACCCCCTCTAAGATCTCGGCTACCAACTCCTCCAATTCTCGGCTGAGGAGCGCCTCTTCCACCGATGCCCGCTCTGTGCCAGCC
>CAZERB010000084.1:0-5127 GCA_964514645.1 uncultured Anaerolineales bacterium | reverse complement strand
GGGGAGTCTGGAGGGTGCGGGCGGCTTCCGACCAACGGTATCTATAGAGCCGGTCTACCCCTCCATCGAGGATGTAGAGATCGTTCTCCTGGGCCACAACCCGGAGGGGTTCGCTCCCGGCCTCCGGGAACTCCAAAGGTTGACGAAGGGCCAACCTCGTCACATGGTCCAGTTCGTCCAGTCTCTCCAACACCTTTGACTCCAACCCTTCGATGTCGGGATACCCAGGCTTCATCGCCCTCGCCTCCTCCAAGAGACTCTGGGCCGCGGCCAGGAACTCCCTGGCTGCAGAGGGAGCGGTAGCAGCCTGGGCTTGTGTTAACCGTTCCTCGGCCTGGGTCAGGATATCCTGGAAGAGGGCTTCTTGAGCCTCCCGGGCTCTCCACCGGCTAGCCCCCCAAAGGCCAACTATCCCCACCACCAGAAGGAGGCCAAGGATGATAAGCAGGTTTCTCCTCTGCTTACGGGTGAGGCGCTCTCCCCTCGGCCGACGCGCTGAGGGCTTGGCTCGGGGCTCCCGCGCATACTCCTCCGGCAACATCCGCCGGGTCAAGGTCCCCAAAGCCTCGGCCAGAGCCGAAAGGCCACCTCGTAGCCGTTCCCCAAGATCCCCTAAGAGGTCGCTCTCTTTGAGACGCAAGAAGAACCCCTTCCAGGCCTTAGCCAGCCCGGCCACTACCCCGGGGGCTCTAGCGGCCTCTTCGGAGGGGCGAGCTACCTCCTCAGAGAGCTTTATAACGATGGCCGAGAAGTCACTTCCCTCAACCAGTTCGGCTAGATTAGCCAGGGCTTCCTTGGCTCTGAGGGCCAGAACCTCCCTGAACCCTTTTTGACCCACCCGTTCCGGCAGGGTTGGCGAACAGAGCACCACCACGTCCCCAGCCTCCAAGCGGTGGTGATAAAGGCCCACCTCGGCTAACTGCTCCTCGACGCCCAGGGGGGAGAGGGGTAACCGCTCTTCCTCGGGGACCCCTTCCCCAATCCAGGGCAAGTGAGGGAAGGCCCTCATCTCCCCTTTCCTTACCACGCAAGCGAAGGCCGGCCCTCCTTGGCCTAGATAGAGGTGATCATCGCTCAGCACCGCACAGGAGATCCCCGCCACATAGGGCATCCCTTCGCTCAGTTCTTGATTCCGCCGACAGAGGAATGCGTTAGCCACCCGTATCGCTTGTCGGAGACCATTGGTGATCCCTCCCGGGATCCGGAAATATTCGTCCTTGATAATATTTACCAGTTCACGGCTGATTTCATCTCGCCTGGGAGGGCCTGCTACCTCCACTAGGATATGAAGAGTCCCCTTACGAGGCCGCAAGGCGGCAAACGATGGCTGCGCCGCCACTTCTAAGTTGGGAGGCCTCTCTTGCCAGACCCCCTCGACCATCCTACCTTGGGCTATCTCCGTTCGTATCATCATCTTCACCCTTCCTTTAGGACGAATCCTCTATGATCTTTCTAGTGTAAGCCAGAAGCACCTTCGCCCGCTCTGGAGGCACCCTCTTGGCCTCCAGATACCTCTCCAGCACCTCCTGAGGAGGCATCTCCTCTCCCACGGGACCCCATAGGGACACCCACTGGCCACCCAGCCTCAAGCGCGGAGCCCGTTCCACATCTTTGGAGATAGTCGCCACAAGAAAGGCTCCCCCCAAACTCTTTCGCACCTCCCTCTCCTTGATCAGGGCAGCAGCCTCAGCGGTAGTGGAGATGAGAACGCGGACTATCGCCTCCTTCACCTCGAAGTGAGAGAGCGCCTCTAGGATCTGGGACATGGGGTCCGCACCTTTGGCCTCCACTCTGATGGTGACAAAGGGACGGGCCTCCAGGGGGACAAATTCCCATCTTGCTTGGCCCTTCTCTATCTCGGCCACCACAAAACCCTTCTCCTCCCCCTCTTCGCCGAAATCCACTCGCTCCATATTTCCCGCATAGACCACCGGAGGCTTCTCATTCAATACCTGATGCTTATGAATATGCCCCAGGGCTACATAATCGAAGGCCGAATTGGTAACCGCGCTTCTGGGGATGACGATCTCCTGACCCAAAATCACGCTCCTCTCCGAGCCATAGACGGCTCCAAAGACCGTCCCGTGGGCCACAAGAAGAGCAGGGATCTTCTCATCGAGATGCTCGATCTCGTTCTCCAAGATCCTCTCCCACTTCTCCGCGATGAGGGAATCTATCTCCAGGAGGCTCTTCCCTACATGCTCCTCCTGGGAAAGGAGCCAACCCCTATTCACCCAAGGAAGAGCCACCACTTGAACCGGCCCCCCTTTGGTTTTGATAACCTCCGTGCCTGGCACACCCTTCACCCAGACGTTCCTTATGGCCAAAGTGTCAAAGATCTCTACCGAGGTGGCCCTACCCGCGGCTCGGGGCATATCGTGATTACCCACCAGGAGGAAGACGGCTATCTTCGCCTCGGCCAATCGTCGGATCCGCTTGGCGAACTCCCGCTGAAGGGTGGGGCTTGGTTTTCGACCTTTATAGGCGTCGCCGGCAAAGAGGACAAGATGGATATCGTTCTTCAGGGCGTATTCTACAAGGGTATCGAAAGCCTGCAGAAAATCCCCTAGGCGAGTGCTCAACCCCGTTTTTGGATCCAAGCGGCCGTAGTTCTCCACGCCTAGATGCAAATCAGCGAAATGCAGGATTCGAACCATAGTGGCTCCAGTATACCATACAGCCCGATGGCCAGCAACCCCAAAAGAGAAAGCCCTTTCTACTCCTAGAAAGGGCGCTCTTCAATCAGCGGCTTTTCCCTCTACATCGGAGTGAGGGAAAGGCTCAAGCGTCCAGAATTCGACATCGAGAAAGCGGTCATCTATGAAACGTGGGCCCCGATTACATATTGGGGTGTGAGATCAAATGGCGAGCGTTATTCATCCCCAGGATGGTGCACCTACCTTTTGACCACCGTTCGGCCTATCAGCCAGTTGATCACCACATCGATCAGCAAGACAGCAAGGATGAGTACGGCGCCGGTGCCCCAGGCCGCCTGGTCCGAAATGCCTTCTCGAGCCAGGATATAGAAATGCACCGCCATGGTGCGGACCGGCGAGAGGAGGGAGGTGGGAAGGCCCAGGGAGGAGCCGGCGGTAAGGATCACCGCCGCCGTCTCGCCTATGGAGCGGCCTATGCCCAAGACGATACCGGTGACGATGCCCGGCAAGGCACCGGGCAAGACAACTGTGGTCACCATCTGCCACCGGGTGGCGCCCAAGGCGAAACTCGCTTGCCTTAGATCGTGGGGCACAGCGCGAATAGCCTCCTCCGAGGTGCGCACTAAAGTGGGGAGGATCATCATAGCCAGAGTCAGCCCTCCAGCCAGGATCGACCAACTCATCTTCAAAGTGATAACGAAGAAGACAAAACCGAACAGCCCGAAGATTATGGAAGGCACTCCGGCCAAAGAATCGGTGCCGAACCTAATGAGGCGGGTAAGGGTGCTCTCTTGAGTATATTCCGTGAGGTAGATGGCCGTCCCCACCCCCGCTGGGACGGCGACCATGATGGCTACCAGGGTCAGAGCCACACTCCCCACGATGGTGGGGAATATCCCCCCGGAACGACCCATGCTCTCCGGGTTGGAGAGGAGGAAATGGAGGTTGACCACTGGCAACCCCCGCCAGAGGACGTAGAAAAGGAGCACGAAGAGTAGGGCGAGGGTGAAAACCCCTGCCATCCAGGCCAACGCCTCAGCGACGCGTTGCGTGGTCTTCGCTGACACCGCTATCTCCTCGCAGGCCTTCGACCCACCAGGTTGGCGCTGATACTGAGAGCCATAATTACGACAAAAAGCACAACCCCGATAGCAAAGAGGGCCCGGCGATGGTCGCCGGTGGCATAGGCCATCTCCAAACCTATATTCGAGGTGAGGGTAGTCACCGACTGCAAGGGGGAGAACGGGATTGCCAAGGCGTTCCCCACCACCATGATCACCGCCATCGTCTCTCCGATAGCGCGTCCCATCCCCAAAATAACGCTAGTCATGATGCCAGGACGAGCGGCGGGGATGACCACTCGCCAAATGGTCTGCCACTGAGTAGCCCCCAAAGCCAACGCCCCATCCCTATACTCCCGAGGCACCGCTCTGATCGAGTCCTCCGAGATGCTAACAATAGTGGGAAGGATCATGATCGCCAGGACCATCGCTCCCGCCAAGGCGCTGGGCCCAGGCCCTCCAAGATAACGCTGTATCCTGGGGATTAAAACGGTCAAACCGACGAAACCGTATATCACCGAGGGTATCCCCGCCAGCAACTGGATAAGCGGCCTGACCACTCCTGTCAAGGCCGGAGGAGCAAACTCAGTGGTGAAAATGGCTACCGCCACTCCCAAGGGCACTCCAAAGATCAGAGCCCCAGCGGTAACCCAGAGAGAGCCTATAATCATCGATAGGATGCCGAAGGAACCACGAGAGGGCGACCAATCGCTGCCGAATATAAAGTGCCATAAGCCCACCTTAACTATCAAGGGAAGGCCTTCCTTGAAGATGAAGATGGTAATGAGAGCCAAAGAGCCCAAAGCCGAAAAGGCCACTAGAAGCAACGAATAGCGGATTATCCTCTCCCGGACCATTGCACCCTCACTTGACCCTCACTAACCCTTCCTCCTCCAGGATCTCTTGTCCCGAAGGGCTCATGACGTAGTCTATGAACTCCTTGGCTAACCCTTGGGGCTCCCCTCTCACCAAGAACAGGAAGGGGCGCACCAGACCATACTCTTTACTGGAAACCGTCTCCTGAGAGGGAAATACCCCCTCAATCTTTAAGGGCTTCACCCGCTCATCGACGATCCCCAAGGAGATATAACCGATGGCCCCTGGATCGCCCGCCACCATCACCCGCACCGCTCCGTTAGAATCCTGGCGCAAGGCAGCAGGGGTAATCCTCTCTCCCCCCATCACCAACTCCTCAAAGGCCCCTCGTGTGCCCGAGCCCTCTTCCCTGGTCACCACGGTGATCGGCCGGTCGCTTCCCCCTAAGGAGGCCCAATTCTCTATCCGCCCCTTGAAGATCTCCCTAACCTGATTCAGGGTGAGGTCAGAGAGAGGGTTGGAGGGATGGACTATGATGGCGATGGCATCCCGGGCGATCAAGATAGTCTCCAGCCCTCGCTCATCTTCTTTCA
>CAZERB010000083.1:0-5219 GCA_964514645.1 uncultured Anaerolineales bacterium | reverse complement strand
TACTGGGCTCAAAGATGGTAAGGAGCAACTCCGTCGATAACTCGGCGTTCATCTCTACCCCGGTCTCCACATACTCCTGCAAGCCCGTTTCCCGTTCCAAGACCATCAGGGCTCCGTGGCGCCGCTCCGCAAGGGTCCGTGCTGCCTGCGACACGCAACGGGTAACCTTCATCATCGTCCTCTCCGGCGATGCTCGGTTGATTAGACCCCCTCCCCGCCCTAGACGCTCCAGGGCTCGACGCAACTCAGGCTGAAAGATCACCGGGACGGCAACCAGAAGGGCAGGCAGGGTGTTCCTTAAGAGCCAATTAAAAGCGGTCAAATTCAAGAGGTTGCTAGCCAGAACCACGGCTATGATGAGAAAGACGATACCTCTGATCAGTTGGATAGCCCTTGTGCCCCGCATCATAAAGAGGATCCCGTAGAATATGAGGGCCACCAAGAGTATATCGACTATACTGCGCAGATTTATCTGGGAGAATATCCATATGATGTCAGACACGCCACCTCCTCGTGGCTAGGAGCCGCCTAGTTGCTCCAAGAGTTGACGATAAGCCTCAATATCTTCGGGGCCCAGAGAGATGATACGCTGGATAGTCTCCCGAGCCTCCTCCTCCAGGCCAGCCTCCAATTGCAACTCCCCCAGGGCATCCAACTCAGCGATCGCTTCCCCCTTCATCCCCAATGAGAGGTAGGCCTCACCTAGCCGCTGTCGGAGCCCCATATCCTGAGCTCTCTCCCTTATCATATCCTGGAGGATCGGTACAGCCTTCTCCCCACGCTCCTGGACGAAAGAGTTGATCTCCTCTAAAGCCTCCTCCCGCCGACCCAGTCTGAAATAGAGATCCACTAACGCTCGCCAGGCCTCTTCGTCATCGGGGACCAGCCGCCTCAACTCCTCATAGTCAACCAGGGCCTCCCCCCAACTGGCTCGCTGCATCAGAAGATCAGCCCTCCTTCGCAGGAGGCGAACCTTCCACTCTTGAGGAGAATCGCTCTGAGGGGCCAACTTGAGCGCTGCCCCGTAGGTCTCAACCGCCTCCCCGGGCCGGGCCAACCGATAATAAGCCTCAGCCAAAGCCAGATACTCCTCCAGGGCTCTATCGATCTCGCCCAGGCCGATCAAAAGTTCGACGAGTCGCTTGGGTATCTCCACATCCATAGGCGCCAAGCTCGTGGCCATCCTGTAGACGGCTATGGCCCTCCTAGGGGCCCCCCGCATAGCGTATGCCCTCCCTACCGCCCTGTATTTCTCCACCACCTCGTCTACTTTCCCTTGGCGCAAGAAGATCTCCCCCAGATAGAGATGCAGGAGTAGATGGTCAGGCGCCCTCTCCAATAGGCGGTAGCATTCCTCCACCGCCGTCAGAGGGACCCCTTGCTTCCAGTAGCCATCAACGAGAGCCATGCTAGCCAGTAACCCCTCGAACTCTGGATGCTCTAAGAGCTCAGCCAGGCTGATGGTAAGCCCCTGGAGGCTTATCTTCTCCACCCTCTCTCGAAGAGAGATGACCTTTCCCTCCCAGCCTTCGCTTTCAAAGAAGTCAACAAGACGATCGGCCAAAAGATGAGCCCCCTTCCCACCCTCGTAGAGGATCTCTTCATAGGCTTGAGTTAGACCCTCCCTCGGGGTCATTGGATCCACCATTTTCAGGGCTTCCAAGAGGTGCATAAGGGCCTCCCGGCCCTCTCCTTCTCCAAGATACCATTTTCCTAAGAGGAACCGGCCAGCCAACTCGTATTCTGTCCCCACTAGATCCTTAAATAGGGAGAGGAGTTGGTCGCACCGTCCCCTCTCTGCGTAGAGCAAGGAGAGGTTAAAGAGAACCTCCCCCCTCGTCACCCCCTCCTTGAGGGCTAACTCATACTCCTCGATCGCCTCCTCAACCATCCCCTTGTCCTCGAGATCCATCGCCCTCCCTATGGCCACCACTCCGGGGTGGGCTTCTTCTCGCGCCTCCCCTAGGATAGACCCTGCCAAGCGCCTCCGGGCCTCCCGGGCAGCGATGGCCGCTGGGCTATACCCCTCCCTGGCCGGCGCCCCCGCGAGGGCTCGAAACAACTCCTGCGCTTCTACGTTCCCTTCGTCCAGAGTCAAGGCTCGACGACAATGCTCCACCGCTTTTTCTCTCTCCCCCCTGGCTTGGGCCAGACGAGCCAGAGCCAAATACTCCTGGACCGCATCCTCCGGAGCCTCGAAAACATGCGCCTCGGCCAGTTCCTCAAGGGCTTTCTCGCTCTCGGGCTTGGAGCGAGCCACCTCCTGCCAGGCCTCTAGCGCCTCATCCACGGCCCCCCTCTTCTCATAGAGGAGAGCCAAACTCTCCCAAGCCTCCGCCGCCTCGGTGACCCGTCCCAGATCGCTACATATCTCCGCTACTCTCCGCCGAGCGGCCAGATCGTCCGGCCGAAGTTTCCCTGCGATGCGGTACTCCCCCAACGCTTCCCGCAGCCTTCCTGCCTCTAGGAGGGCGAGGCCTAGGCTGCTGTGAGCCACCGGGTCCTCCGGGAACTCGTGAACGGCTCTCCGGTACTCCTCTATCGCCTTATCCCACTCTCCAGCCCAGGCGTAGTTATGTCCTCTCCTCATCGCCTCTTCAAAGGCGGAGCGGTGACCCATCTACGAACCTCCCATAAGCAAGAGAAGTATAGCCTTCTGGAGATGCAACCTATTCTCCGCTTGAGTGTAGACGATGGAGTAGGGCCCATCTATCACCTCATCGGTTATCTCCTCACCTCGGTGAGCGGGCAAGCAATGCATCACCAAGGGGCTCCTCCCGGCCTGGGCTACTAACTGGGCGTTCACCTGATAGGGCGGAAAGGCCCTCAATCGCTCTTCCCTCTCCTCCTCCTGCCCCATGCTGGCCCAGACATCGGTATAGATTATATCCGCCCCTCGGACCGCCTCCTGGGGGTCGTGAGTCAAGGCCACCTGGCTACTCATCCTCTGGGCGAACCCTTTGGCCTTGGCCACCACCTCACCTTGCGGCTCATAACCCGGAGGTGTGGCCACCCAGATGTCCATCCCCACCAGGCTGGCGCCGAAGAGGAGAGAATGGGCCACGTTGTTGCCGTCCCCAACGTAGGCTAGCCACAAGCCAGCCAAAGTACCCCGCTCCTCCCTGATAGTGAAGAGATCGCTTAAAGCCTGACAAGGGTGGCTGAAATCGGAGAGGCCGTTTATGACCGGCACCGAGGCGCGAGCGGCCAGTTCCTCCACATCGCTATGGGCGAAGACCCGGGCCATGATGCCATCTACATACCGACTTAACACCCGGGCCACATCAGCCACCGACTCCCTCTCCCCCAACTTGATCTCCTGGGGCGAGAGGTAGAGAGCCTCACCCCCCAAATGGCTCATCCCCACCTCGAAGGAGACACGGGTGCGAAGGGAGGGCTTCTGAAAGATCATGCCCAACGTTTTACCCCCTAGAAGGGGTCTATTTCCCCCCCTTTTCCATTCCTCCTTCAATTCAGCCGCTAGGTCTAAGATCTCGTAGATCTCTTCCGTGGAAAGTTCCGCCAAAGAGATGAAATCCTCCATTTCGCCCCCCACAAAGAGAACACTCCTGCCCACTATAGGGTTCGCCCTTATTATAACACAATCCCCCTCGCTACTCCTCGCCATAGCCTTCTTGGACCACGCCGTTTCTTAGAGAGCCGATCCCCTCTATCTCCACCTCCACCGCATCCCCCGGCTTCAATTGGCCCACTCCCTTCGGGGTCCCGGTGAGTATCACATCTCCCGGCTCCAGGGTCATCACCGCGGAGATATAAGCCACGATCTCCCCCACATCGAAGACCATCTCCCTTGTCCTAGCCTCTTGTCTTAACTCCCCGTTAAGCCATGTCCGTAGGAGCAGATCCCCTGGATCCAAATCCAGAGCCAGGTGAGGCCCTAGAGGACAGAAGGTATCGAACCCCTTACTTCGGGTCCATTGCCCGTCCATCTCCTGCAGATCCCGAGCGGTGACATCATTGCCACAGGTGAGCCCCAAGATGTAATCCCCGGCCTCCGCTGCTCGAACCCTTTTGGCTTTCCTCCCTATCACCACCGCCAACTCGCCTTCATAATCCACCCGCTGCGCTAGGCTAGGCAGTACGATTTTTGCTCCATTGGCCAAAAGGGAACTGGGCGGTTTAAGAAAGATGATCGGCTCCTCTGGGGGAAGTGTTCCCATCTCCTGGGCGTGGCTACTATAGTTCCGCGCTAAAGCCACTATCTTCATCGGCTCACAGGGTACAAGAAGGGGAAACCCCTCCAGCCCTTCGACTGGCCCACCCCGCCTCCAACAGCCAAACGAACCCTCTAACCAGTGAGCCCTCTCCCCTTCGCTCACGGCATACCTTGGCGCTTCTCCGTCAAGGAGCCGCATCAACCTCCTCCCCATGCTCCTCCTATTATGTCAATAACGCCCTAAACATAAGATTTCCAGTGTTTTTCCCCTCTTGTTTATGTCTCGTTATCCTCTCCTCCCAACAAGTCGGCGTTGCGCCGACACTCATGAAAACACCTCCTCCAGAACCTACCTCAGCCCTCGGTTCTATTATGTCAACGAAATCGTTATTTTGAGCCAGACCCTTGCCCTTATGTCAATTAACTCTAGGCCACAAATACCCTTCTTTATGGAAAAGGGGACGACACGGTGTCGTCCCCTAATCACATCTCTACGCTAAAGCCCCCTACCCCCTTCTAGAGGCCGCTACCGGAGCCCGACGCCTCATGAGATTCGACACCTTTTCCCTCAACTCCTCAACCGGAAAAGGCTTGACCAGGTAGTCGTCGGCGCCATACTCCTTGGCCCGCTCCACCTCTTCAGGGTAGGCGGTGACTACCAAGACTTTGGTCCCCCAGGTCGCTGGATCGGTCTTTATCCTCCGACAGACCTCGAAGCCGTCAACCCGGGGCATCACCAAGTCCAGAATGACCAAGTTGGGTTCGAAACTGGCAACCTTGAGCCCAGCCTCATATCCGTCGGAGGCTCGCTCGAACCGGTAACCTTCCTCTGCCCCGCTTAGCGCGCTCTCGATGAACTCCACCACGCTGGGCTCATCATCCACGATGAGGATCCTGTTGCCCGGAGGAGCGAAGAAATCCTCGTCGATGGGTATCTCATACTTCTTCAAGAAATCTAGAAAGTCCTCCAGCCTAACGCGATAGTGCCCCCCAGGAGTGGAATAGGCTTTGAGTTTCCCCTCCTTTATCCAGTTGAAAACCG
>CAZERB010000082.1:0-5234 GCA_964514645.1 uncultured Anaerolineales bacterium | reverse complement strand
GAGTGGAGGCTGTAAGGGAATAAAGAACCTTGGCATCGGCTTGGAGACCATCTTACTATACGCCAAACCTTTGGAGGTGAGTAAGAGATGATAGATCTGTCCATTAATAAAGAACAGTTGGAGAGAACCATACAACGGGCGCGAGAGCGCAACATCGTAATCCCCACCTTTGCCCAACAAAGGGATCCGGAACTTATCCCGGAAGGGATCAAAGCCGGGTTAAAGGACGTTGGCCTCTGGGATATCTCCTCACTCAACCTATTCCGCATCACCTGGAAGAACGAGCTGGTCGCTCATGGTGGCGGTTTCGATGGCGTCAATTACCTGGAACTCCCCAAGGAACTCACCGGGGTTGAAGCGCGCATCATCGCCCTGGTAGGTAAGTGGTTCCCTACCGGTTCCCACAAGGTCGGCGCTACCTTTGGCTGTCTTGTGCCTCGGTTGGTCACTGGCCAGTTCGACCCGACCTATCAGAAGGCGGTCTGGCCCTCCACCGGGAACTACTGTCGTGGCGGTGCTTACAACGCCACTCTTTTGGCCTGTGAGTCCATAGCTATCCTCCCGGAGGAGATGAGCCGCGAGCGGTTCGAGTGGCTTTCCAAAGTCTCCAGTGAGATCATCGCCACCCCCGGTTGTGAGAGCAACGTCAAAGAGATCTTCGACAAGTGCTGGGAGTTGAAGGAAACTCGTGAGGACATCGTGATCTTCAACCAGTTCGACGAGTTCGGAAACCACCTCTGGCACTACTATGTGACCGGTCGCGCCATGGAGGAGGTGTTGGAGCAAGAGATGGGCCCTTTGGATGGTTACCGGGGCGTGGTACTGACCACTGGCTCGGCTGGTACCATCGGATGCGGCGACTATTTGAAAGAGATCTTCCCCGCTAGCAAGGTGGCCGCCAGCGAGGCTCTCCAATGTCCCACGCTGATCTTGAACGGCTACGGTGGACACCGCATCGAAGGCATCGGCGACAAGCATGTTCCTTGGATCCACAACGTCAAAAACACAGATATGGTGATGGCCATTGATGACGAGGCATGTATGAGCCTGGTGCGGTTATTCAACGAGCCGGCCGGGCGCGCTTACCTGGTGAAGCAAGATGTACCGGATACGCTAGTGGAGCAACTAGACCTGCTAGGCATCTCCAGCATCGCCAACGTGCTTTCAGCAATTAAGTTCGCCAAGTGGTACGAGTTGGGCGAGCACGATATCGTGTTGACCGTCTTTACTGACTCAATGGAGTTGTATCAGAGTCGCTTACAGGAGTTGCGCAAGGAGCACGGCGAGTACACCGAACTGGACGCGGCGGCTGACTACCATCGCTATTTGCTGGGCTGCACCGTGGATTACGTGGAGGAACTAGGCTACTGGGAGCGCCGGCGTATCCACAACCTCAAGTATTTCACCTGGGTCGAGCAGCAAGGTAAGACCTACGAGGCAATCCAGGCCCAATGGTACGACCCTCATTATTGGATCGGCATCCACCGCCAGGTGGAGGAGATAGACGCCCTGATCGAACAGTTCAACGAGATGACAGGGCAGCTTAAGGAGTTTGGAAGGGGAGGAGTGATCCACTAGGTTGACCATAAGGATGGAACGACCAATCTCTCAGATAGAGATGGCTCTTTTTCTAAGTTGCCGCTGTCGGCTAAAGGTGAGACGATCGCCTGGCGCGCAATTTAGTCCAGGTGGTGACGATGTGGATCCAAGGTGGGGTTAGCCGACCGAATATCTGGCCTTCTTTCAACGCCTCCAAAAAACCTTCCCGGTCATCGAAATTTGGCATCTCCATATAGGCCCGGCCTATCTCGTAGGCGGTGTGAGCGTCGCTCCCCGCGGTGATAGGGAGCCCGTGAGCCTGAGCCAAAGCCTGGGCCCTACGGTTGTCGCTGGGGAAAACAACTCGGGAGTTGAACCCCTCTAGGAAGTCGAGTTTGTCTAAGATGTCAAGGAGGGCTACCCGACGCATGGCCGAGCGGCGCAGCCGATCCAGGGGGTGAGATACCCCTACCAAGCCTCCCTGCCCTCTGATACGAGCTATAGCCTCCCCCGGTGTGAACCCTCCCGGTATATCCTCCTTCAGGAAGAGGCCTAATATCTCTCCCTTCGTGGTATCTATCTCCTCTGCCACGATTACCAGGAGGGGCCTGCTCTGGCACGTGGTAGCCTGCCCCGGTACTTGCCAGCCTGTCCTGGCGCGTGACAGGCCAGGGGCCGGGGGCCAGGGGGCTATCTCTTGGAGAGCCAGGGCGCCGGCGATGGTGTTATGGTCGGCTATGGCTACTCCATCCAAACCCCGCAGCCGACAACTCTCGATGATTGTCTCCAGGGAGAGGGTGGCGTCCTTTGAGTAGCAGGTGTGTACGTGCATATCAACTTTCATAACCTAGCCCTTGAAGAACCGTTTTCGGAAGAGGAAAAGGGCCACTAGGCCCAGGGTGGCTCCGAACCAAAGGGTAGAGAACCGGATGAGGAGAGAGGCGGCCACAGAGAGGCTTCTACTCGCCCCGGTTAGAATGAGGGTCAACCCCGCAAGGCTGGCATCGGCCACCCCCAAGCCACCAGGTACGAAGGAGACAGCCCCTAGGATAGCCGAGGAGGCGAAGATGAAGGAGGCTTGCAAGAGAAGCGAGGGGGTCCCAGGGAAGCCCAGCCCGGTCAAGACTAGATAGAAAGCCACACATTCGCTGCCCCAGGAGAGGAAACCGAGGGTCACGGCCCATAAGAGGTTTCGAGGGACGAGAAGCGTATAAGCGCTCTCGTAGAGGTTGTCCAGTTCTCGCGCAAAGCGAGAGATGAGGGGCAGCCTTTGTCCCCATCTCAAGAGGCGTAAGGCTAGGGGTCGATACTCGACCACGATCACCAAGGCTAAAAGCAGGAGAGCCACGATAAAGATAACCTCCCGGCCTAGGCGATACACTATTAGCCCTGCTGTGGCCAAAAGCACCATGGCCATCCCATCGGTGAGCCGCTCGGCCACGACTATGGGAGCCGATTGGCTCATCGGGGTGTCGCTCACCTGCGCAAGGAGATAAGATTTGAAGAATTCACCTACCTTGCCCGGGGTGAGCACCATAGTGAAGCCCGAGGCGAAGATAGCCGCGCTATCCATTCTTTTGACTTTAGCCCCTATCTGGCGCAAGTAGAATTCCCATTTTGCGAAGCGGAAGGCGTAACTTAAGAGAGTCAGCCCTACGATTAGGGGAAGGTAGTCCCAACGAAAGCGGGCCAAATTCTCCTTGAGGCGAGTCACATCCGCAAAGGCCACCAAGAGGACGATGACCGTGAAACCCAGGAGGAGGCCCAGGACGATCTGGGAGCGCAGCCTTTGTATGACCGGCTTCCTCTCTGGTGAAGTTTCCCTATTTGTTGAAGGAGTAGCGGGGGGGCTGCTCCTTCCCTCATCAGGTGAGGGCTGTTCCCCAGTGGGGCTGTTACCAACCAACAGGCTTTTCCTTTAGTCGCTCTCTTGTGGGCTCCAGTTGGCCCCCGTACCGTTCCCGAAAGAGCGCTCCCCATTCCGTCTCTTCCAGCATCTTCTTAGCGCGCTTCTTCCCGTGGAGGGGGTACCAGTAACCGTTGTGGTAGAGGTTAGAGGCCAGATAAGCCCAGGGTACCAAAGGTGAGTGGGTGAGAAGTTTCTCAAAAGGCTTCAAGACGCCATGATATATCATCTTCTGGCCCCGGCTGGCGAACGTTTCCCCCGTGGAGAAACGCCAATTCTCCTCTGCCGCATCCTTATCACCCACGATCTCGATCTGGCGGGGGTCGCCGACTCCTAAGCCCTTCTCGTTGGCCAGACGGATGAACTTCAAGGAGAGAGGGTCGAAACCCATTATCTTGGTTGCCACGGCATCGATAGCCACCTGATCGGCGCTGGCCAAGATCACGTTCTTTACATGAGGACGCATTGCCCGGGGTCCAGGCCCATCTCCAGCGAAGGTGCCATCCATGACGGCAAAAAGGCCGGTGTGGATATCCTGCTGGATGGTGAGAAGGTCTACCAGTGTCTCATGGATGACGCCATGGGTCCAGTGGCGGCGCTCGTTCAGGAGCCCTCCGAAGGCGTTCTTCATCGCTCCGGTCATGGTGGTGAAGACATGGGTTTTGGTCTGAGGCAACTGGATGATATTCTTGCCTATGAAAGCCTTAGGTATCTTGACCCCATCGGGGTAGATATCGTGGAGGACGAGGAAGGGCTCCTTAGGTTCGTAGATGATCCATTCCACCTGGGGCTCGTATATATGGAGGTTCTCGATCCCGTAACGCTCGACGACTACTTTATGACGGTTGTTGATCTCTCCCAGATAGGCGCTGACCACCACCGTTTGGTTCTGGGCCGCGATGAGTCTTTCTCTGGGGTAGCCGTCATCTAAGAGGGTCTTTATCACCCCCTCCAGTTGCCAGGGGGGCGTGGAGCAGCCAGGGTACCAAAACTGCCAGGAGATATTGATTTTGAGAAGGGTTTCCTTCTCTTTGGGCAGATTTTCCTGGTAGTTCAGCAGCCGCATAAGCCGGCCATAATCGTCTACCACCCTCTCTGGGCTGGTCCTCAGGATGGCTACCTTGCCCTTGCCGGCAAAATCCTTCTCTATCATTCGCCTCTCCTCATCATGCTGCCTAAAGATACCTGGGAGAGGGACTTTTGTCAAGCGCAAACGTAGGTATACCAAAGCATTGTTGGGAAGTGGTATTCATAATATAATAACTTTACTTTGCACAGGTAGAAGGAAGAACGATGCTTGCTGACTCCTGTTTGGAGTGTGAAGACTATGGCCTTTGTCCAGGACGTCCCCCGGCGGGTATACCTACCAGGCGCTATCCCAAGTTCACAGCGAGGAGCGAGCGACTGAAAGGGGAACTACTGGGCGAGGCTCACGTCTTGTACAAGGGCTCTTACGGGGAAATCTACTGCAAACTGCTCCAACTCATCGAGTGGGAGGAGGAGCGGCGACAGCAGCGGCTTTGCTACTACGTCATAAAGCCTGATGGGAAAGCCTACTGGGGACAGTTTGCCCCTATGTATAACCCGGGGGAGTTGGAGTTACTGCTTGAACGGGCCAGGGTTGGAGGGATGGTCTAGGCTAGGAACCCAAGCGATTTCAAAGACGTTAGGGCCTCCCAGTTGGGGAGGCTTCTATCTTGTTTTTCAGACTTGGAGCTCAGAGCGCCCAATGTGGCCTGGGTAAAAGGTAGGGGTTGACCGGTTGTGGGTGGGATAGTATACTTGATGA
>CAZERB010000081.1:0-5294 GCA_964514645.1 uncultured Anaerolineales bacterium | reverse complement strand
AGGAGCCCATAAACTTGTATGGTTCACATCCTGAGGATGTTCACCATCCGAAGGAAGGAGGCAAAAATGGGCGAGGAGAAAAAAGAGGAGGCCAAGAAGAAGGCAAGCCTGCTGCCAGGTTTGATCCTCATCATCCTGGGGTTGGCGTTTCTAGCCCTGCAATTCTTTGAGCGCCCCTGGGGGCCGGGGCTTATCTTTGCCTTGCTGGGGCTCATCTTCGTGATCAGCGCCCCCATTACTCGTAACCTTGGGCTATATGTCCCCGGCTTCATCCTTCTTGGCCTTGGGGCGGGGTTGGCGGCTCTGACTGTCCTCCCCCAAGAGGAGAAGAACTGGCCTCTTATCCTTATCGGCTTGGGGTTAGGGTTTCTGGCCATCTGGCCCACATTCACCATGCCCCAAAGGCAACATCCTTGGCCACTATATCCCGGGGGCATCCTGGCTGGGTTGGGCTTTCTCTTTTTGATGGCGACGTACGGGGTCCTTGGGCTTACTATGGAGTCCCTCTCCTCCATCCTGAGGTGGTGGCCGATCATCTTGGTGGTCATCGGGGTGGCGATTATCTACCGCTGGTATCGGGAGAGGGGTGAGGGAGGCTGAGACGGCTGGATTTCTCCGGCGAGAGATAGAGGCTCGCTCCGTCCTCTCTAAGTCCGGTATCTCCGCGGTGACCTACGCTCTCAACCCTTATGTGGGCTGTCAACATGGTTGCGTCTACTGTTACTCGGTCTTCATGAAGAGGTTCACCGGACATGGGGAGGAGTGGGGCACCTTTGTCGATGTGAAGGTGAATGCCCCCCAGGTCTTGGCTCGAGAAGTGAAGCGGGCCAAGCCGGGAGAGGTTCTCCTCTCCTCTGTGACGGACCCCTACCAGCCGTTGGAGAGAGAGTATCGACTGACGCGAGCCTGTCTCGAGATATTGCGGGAACACCCTCAGTTCCCGGTCAGCATACTTACTAAGTCGACCTTGGTGCTACGAGACCTGGATCTTTTGTCCCAGATCGAGCATCTGGAGGTGGCTTTCACCATCACCTGTCTCGATGAAAGCGCGCGGCGGGTATTTGAGCCCCAAGCCTCGCCGACACGGGCTCGCATCGAGGCTCTGGCATGGCTCTCGGAAGCAGGCCTAGAGACCTGGGCCTTCTTCGGCCCTGCTCTCCCTTATATCTCCGATGGTGAGAAAGAGATCGAGGCCCTCTTCAAGGAGTTGAAGGAGGCGGGAGTGAGGCGGGTTCTCGTGGATAGCCTTAACCTGAAGGGGGCTATGTGGGGAAAGGTGAAGCGGGCTGTCTCGCTCCACTATCCCGATCTGCTAGAGGCTTATCGCCTCTTGGCCGTTGACAGGAGGGCCTACTCTTCTCTCTTGGGAGAGCGGGCACAGCGAGCAGCCGCCAAGTATGGTCTGGAGTGTGAGATTTGCTTCTGAGAACTTTCGAAGGGACCCACTACGAGATCGGCTATCAGTTGGGACGTGGCCTGGCTACCCTCGATATGCCGGAGAGCGATGGTCGGGGATCTGAGTTCGCCGCCCGGTGTGAGGCCATAGTCAAGGAGATCTATCCCCCCATCTTGGAGAAGGTAGAGGGGCTCATTGAGGGAAGTGGGCTTTCGACCCACGATTTTAAGGCTTATTTCTATACCCGAGGCGGGCTGTCCCAAGTCGGCTGCACCAACTTAGCCATCTTGCTCCCTTATACGAAGGAAGGCTTTCTCCTTCTAGGAGGCAATTACGATTGGTTCTACTCGGCGGGAGAATGGCGGGAGGTGAGGATGATCCGGCCCCAAGGAGCCTACTCCCACATCTCAGTGACCCACCATTGGGCCGGGAGTCCCCATGGCCTCAATGAGAGAGGGGTTGCGGTGCTCCTCTCGGTCTTGCCAGAGAGGGAAGTCAAAAAGCCTGGGTTGCAGTGGCACCTGGTTATCGATATCCTGATGGAGACCTGCGATGATTTGGAGGAGGCACGCGAGTTAATCACCTCGCTTCCCCATCTGCGGGCTTTTAATTATCTCATAGCCGATGAGCACCAGGCTATTGTGGCTGAGGCCACACCCGATGGGGTCACAATCAGAGAGCCAGAGGGCGGGCTCCTGGTGGCTACCAACCACTTGCCAGGAAGGGAGTCTCCCGAGGAGGAACTGGCGGAACCAGATAGGCTTCGCCAGAGACGCTCCCTCACCCGCTACAAAAGGGTCCAACAAATGATGGAAGAGAGGCCAAGGGGGGTCGATCTGGAGGTTGTCAAGGCGATTCTGCGAGACCACGAGGCTCCTATATGCCGGGGAGACCACCCCTCGATGGAAGCGAGGAGTGGGTTCGACGGTGTCTTCGGCACCATCTGGTCCCTCATCTGCCGGCCGGAAAGAAGGGAGATCCTTCTCGCGGATGGGCACCCCTGTCACTCCAACTATAGGAGGTATATTTTGGAATGAAAAGACTATCGGGCAAAAGAGTTCTTGTCACCTCTGGCCCCACGAGGGGTCGTATCGATGTCATAAGATATATCTCCAATATATCCACTGGCCGATTGGGGGTTCTCATCGCTGAAGAGGCGCTCAAAAGAGGGGCTCATGTTGCCTTTATCTATGGGAAGGAGAGTCAGACCCCTCATTCCCCTCAGGAAGCAGAAAGGCTTCGCCTGGTGGAGGTGGAGACGGTGGATGACCTTATGAGGGCCGTGCGTGAGGAGATGGGCCGAACAAGGTATGAGGCCATAGTTCATGCCATGGCTGTGTTAGATTACGTGCCGGAGACCTATATCTCAGAGAAGACCCCCTCTGGAAAGGAGGAGTGGTGGATAAAGTTGGTAAAAACACCGAAGGTGATAAAGATAATCCGAGGATTGGCCCCAGAGGCCTTCCTCGTCGGTTTCAAGTTGGAATATAACCGCTCCAAGGAAGAGTTGATACGTATCGCCCACAAATCCCTTTTGGATAACAAGGCCAACCTCGTCTTGGCTAATGACCTGGCCGATATCGAACGAGGGGAGCATATCGGCTACCTCATCGATCCCCAGGGTCAAGTGGTAGCCGTGGCCAAGGGCAAAGAGGAGATCGCTAGAAAGATCATAGATGCCATCGGATAGATGGCTAAGGAGGGGAAGATGGCTGATCTTGAAGGCAAGACCATCCTATTGGGGGTTACCGGCAGCATCGCAGCCTATAAGGCTCCGGCCATCCTGAGGAAACTGAAAAGTTTGGGAGCCGACGTTATTGTGGCCATGACTAAGGCGGGGACGGAGTTAATCACGCCCCTGACCTTTAAGGCCCTCTCCGGGAACCCGGTCCTGGTGGATATGTTCGAGCCGGCCACGGAGTGGCAGATCGAGCATGTGATCCTGGCTCAAAAGGTGGATCTGGTCTTGATCGCCCCGGCCACGGCCAATATCATCGGCAAGATAGCCTCGGGGCTCGCTGACGATATGGTCTCGCTTACGGTGATGGCCACCAAAGCACCGGTGGTGATCGCTCCCGCCATGAACGTTGATATGTATGAGAACCCTATCGTGCAGGAGAATATCAAGAAACTGGAAGGGCTGGGCTACATCTTTGTAGAGCCGGGGGTGGGCGTCTTAGCCACAGGGGTCGAGGGGAGAGGGAGACTGGCGGAAATAGAGGATATAACTAAGAGCGTGGTAAGGCTCCTGAAGGGTGGGGAGGATGCATAGCACTACCTTTCGTGTTCGCTACGCTGAGACCGATGCTATGGGCGTGGCCCACCATTCCAGTTACGTCATCTGGTTCGAGTTAGGGCGGAGCGATCTTTTATGGCAGCGGGGCTCAAATTACGCCGACCTCGAGGCTCAAGGCTACTACCTTCCAGTAACCGAACTCGGTGTTAAATACCTGGCCCCCGCTCGCTTCGGAGACATTATCACCGTCAGGACCGAGGTGGAGGCCGCAAGGAGCCGCAGCATGGTCTTTCGTTATGAGGTCATCAAAGAGGAGACGAAGGAGCTCTTAGCCACGGGTTACACCAAACATATTTGCATCGATAGAGCGGGTCAGGTGAAAGTTATACCTGAGTGGGTGAGGGAGTTGCTTTGAGGGGGGTGAAGAATTTCTTGTGAAGGTCGGGGCTGCCGTTCTCACTAAGAAACAGCCAGTGGGGATGGGATTGGATCTCGAGGGGTATAATGCCCGAGTTGCCCGAACTAGAGGTGGTTAAGGAGTTCTTAGTTGAGCATCTCGTCGGTAGCAGGATAGAGAAGGTAGAGGTGTTGCGGCCCATCGTAGTGCGTAACCTCGCCGATCTCGACTTTGTTTCTTCTCTTGAAGGTCAGGATTTCACTAAGGTAGAGCGTCGAGGCAAGTTTCTCATCTTCTCCCTTGATGCTCTCTACTTGGTGATAAACCCTATGTTGAGCGGGCGGCTCTATTTTTGTCCCTCCACCGAACGGCGTCTGGCCAAGACTTTCGTGATATGGCACCTAGAAGATGGCATCGACCTTCGGTATGTGGACGAGAAGCAGATGGGGAAAGTATATCTCACCGCTGATCTATCTTTGGTGCCCGGCTTCGCTTTGCAGGGGCCTGAAGCCTTGGAGGTGACCTTTGAGAGTTTCAAGGAGAGGCTGAAACGCCATCGGGGGGAGATAAAAGGGGTCCTTGTCGATCAGGCCTTCGTAGCCGGCATAGGTAACGCCTACGCGGACGAGATCCTCTTTCGAGCGGGGGTATACCCTTTCAAAAGACGACCACGCCTCACTGGAGAGGAGATAAGGAGACTTTACGAGGCTATGCGCACAGTGCTCGAAGAGAGTATCGCCAATATCCATGAGCGGATGGGCGATCACATCCACCTCAAGTTCCGCGATTTCTTAGCCGTGCATGGAAGGGGAGGCTCCCCCTGTCCTCGTTGTGGCACCCCCATCTCCGAGGTGAGCGCTCGGGGTCGGCCCACTAACTTCTGCCGAAATTGCCAGCCGGGGATTATGATCGGCAAGAGTCGTAGCCTGAGAGGGTAGGATGAGGCGTGAAGAGTTCGAAAGGCTGGTGGCTGAAGCCCTTGACGGACTCCCCGAGGAGTTCCAACGAAGGTTAGACAACGTTGATCTGGTAGTGGCTGCCGATCCGACGATGGTTCAGAGGGAAAGAGCAGGTATAGGCCCCCACCAGACCCTCTTCGGCCTCTACCAGGGGGTGCCCCTCACCAGGCGGGATAGGGGGTATCATCTCGTATTGCCCGATAAGATAACCATCTTCCAGCGGCCTATGGAGGCTGTCTGCCGCACAAATGAAGAGATCCGTAACCTGGTGCGGAAGACGGTGATGCATGAGATAGCCCACCATTT
>CAZERB010000080.1:3452-5316 GCA_964514645.1 uncultured Anaerolineales bacterium | reverse complement strand
TGCGTTCGGCATCCTGCCTGCCCTGGCACGTGGCAGGCCAGGGAGGATGCCTCAGCATCCGAAGGAAAAGAGTGCTCACCTTTCCCTCTATCATCCCTTGTCTCAATTCATAACCTCCCCTGATCTGAAATATGCCAGAACTGGCTTGGTCAGTTCTGGCCATTCTCTCGGCCCTCTCCCTTTCGACCATTCTTCACAGGCTGTAAGTGGTTAACGTTTGCACTTTTGGTCAGGAGGGGTAACTGCCGCCCCGCATATTTCGACATCTGAGAGACCACTTCGTCGAAGATACCCGTGATATGGCCTCCCGCCAATGAATCTGTCAGGCATCTTCCATAGGTTTCCTTTCGTGACAAATGATGCCCCCAGAAATCCTGACAAAGGTGACGCGGCCCTCCACATTTCAGGTTTACAAAGGGAGTAAAATCTGATATAATGTTGTCCGCCTTAGATCATTCCAAAACAACAAAGGGAGGTAACTTAGATGGCCTATAAGATCACTGAGGAGTGTATCCTCTGCGGAGCCTGTGAGCCGGAATGTCCAAATGAGGCCATTAGCGAAGGCGAAGAGATCTACGTCATAGATTCCAACAAATGCACCGAATGTGTGGGTTGGTACGACGAATCGCAATGCGCTTTGGTCTGTCCGGTCGACGCCTGCATCCCTGATCCGGATCACAAAGAGTCCCAGGAGGAACTCCTGGCTAAGTTCAAAAAGATGCACCCGGACAAGGAGCCCAAGGTCTAAACCCTCGCCGAGGTGCAGCAGCCTGGCGAGGCGAATCGTGTTAAGCTGAGAGCCCCAAAGGCCAAGGTCGCGGCAGCGGCTTCCTCTGGGGCTTTCCTTTGGAAAGGCAATGATGACTATAGATCGCCTGCTAGCCATAGATGTGGGAGCCGGGACGCAGGATATCCTTCTCTTCGAAAGCCGCAAGCCGATAGAGAACTGCGTCAAACTAGTCCTCCCCTCCATGTCCGCCATTGTGGCTCAGAAGATCAAAGAGGCCACCACCCGGGGGGAAGATATCTTCCTGACGGGGAACCTCATGGGAGGCGGCCCCAACGTCAGCGCCATCAAGGCCCACCTCAGGGCAGGCTACCGCATCTTTGCCACCCCCTTAGCGGCCAAGACCATCCGGGACGATCTCAACGAGGTTAGAACGATGGGAGTGGAGATAGTGGAGGAGCCTCCAGATAACGCTACAGTCATCGAGACCGGAGACATCGATCTTCGCTCCCTCGGAAGGGCTTTAACCCTCTTCAACCTAGAGATTCCCAGAGAGTACGCCATCGCTGTCCAAGACCACGGCGAACAGCCAGGCATCAGCCAACGGAGGTTCCGCTTCCAACAATGGGAGAGGTTCGTGAAGGCTGGAGGCCAACTGGAGAGCCTAGCCTATCGGGAGGTGCCCCCTTATCTCACCCGCATGAAGGCTGTGCAACGGGATGCCCCGGGCTCTTTGATGATGGATACTGGCTCGGCAGCGATATGGGGCGCTCTTTGCGATGAGGTGGTGGCCGCACGACAAGATGAGGGCCTCATCGTGGTCAACGTGGGCAATCAGCACCTCCTCGCCGCCATGGTGAAAGGGGAGAGGGTCTGGGGGCTCTTCGAGCACCATACGGTATTGATGAACAAGGAGAAAGTTGTTCATCATATAGAGCGGCTGCGCCAAGGGCTCTTGACCAATGACGAGGTCTATGAAGACGGCGGCCACGGGGCTTTCGTCCACGCCGACTACAAAGGCCCTTTTCAGTTCGTGACCATCACCGGGCCCAACCGGTGGATGGCCGAAGGGTTAGGCTACATGGCCGTGCCCTATGGCGATATGATGCTCACCGGCTGCTTTGGCCTGGTGGCCGC
>CAZERB010000080.1:0-3352 GCA_964514645.1 uncultured Anaerolineales bacterium | reverse complement strand
CGCTACTTGGGAGGATGGTCCCTCATAGCCCATTACCTCCTGAAAGAGTTAAAGCCAGGCATAGACCCTCTAAGCGAGGAGAATAGATTGATTTTCGCCTGTGGGCCTATCACCGGAGCCCCCATTGCGGGGAGCGGCCGCAACGCCGTGGGGGGTAAATCGCCCCTCACTGGCCTCTTCGGAGAGACGGATGTGGGGGGCTACTGGGGAGCAGAACTCAAGAGGGCCGGATATGATGCCATAATAGTCGAGGGCCGGGCGGAGAAGCCGGTCTATATCTGGATCCACGACGACCAAGTGGAGATCCGAGATGCTTCCCACCTCTGGGGCCGCCCCACCGCTCCGGTCCAGGAGGCCATCCAAAAGGAACTGGGCGACCCCCTAATCAGAGTGGCCCAGATCGGGCCAGCAGGGGAGAGGCTAGTCCGATTCGCCTGCGTGGTGAACGACCTCCACCACTTTGCAGGGCGCACAGGTATGGGAGCGGTGATGGGCTCCAAGAACCTGAAGGCCATCGCCGTGCGGGGAAGGGAACCACTCCCCATTGCCGACCCGGAAGGGCTCCGCGCCATCTCCCGTTGGCTCCTGGAGAATTACATGGACCTGGCTGGCGGGCTTCACGATGATGGCACCGCAGACGGGGTGGAGTATCTCAACAAGAAGGGAGGGCTCCCCACTCGCAACTTCCAAGCCGGCTCCTTCGAGGCAGCGGAGGCCATCGCCGGCTCCACCATGACCGATACCATCTTGGTAGGAAGAAAAGGCTGTTTCTCCTGTGTCATCCGTTGTAAACGTCGGGTGGCTGCCGAGGAGCCCTACAAGGTCGACCCTACCTATGGTGGGCCCGAATACGAGACCATAGCCGCCTTAGGTTCCAACTGCGGGGTCGGCGACCTGGTAGCCATCGCCAAGGGGAACGAACTCTGCAACGCTTATGGGCTGGATACCATCTCCACAGGGAGCGCCATAGCCTTCGCCATGGAGTGTTATGAGAAGGGGCTCCTGACACGCAAGGATAGTGATGGGTTAGAGCTGGCTTTCGGCAACGCTCCAGCCATGATAGAGATGGTAGAGAGGATCGCCCGTCGAGAGGGTCTGGGAGACCTCCTGGCCGAAGGGGTGAAGCGGGCCGCAGAAAGGATGGGCCCAGAAGCCCAAAGGTACGCTATGCAAGTCAAGGGGCAAGAGATCCCCATGCATGAACCCCGTTGGAAGCAGGGTCTAGGAGTGGGCTACGCCCTCTCACCCACGGGAGCGGATCACAACCATAATTTGCACGATAGCGTCTATACCAAAGAGAACCGAGCCATGCGGGAGATAAGAGCCTTGGGCATCCTGGAACCCTTGCCCGTCAATGACCTCAGCCCGGCCAAGGTTCGCCTCCTACTCTATGTGACTAATTGGCAGATCCTCACTAATAGCCTAGGGCTCTGCGGGTTCCTTCCCTACGATTTCCATCAGGTACGGGATATCATTAGTGCCGTCACCGGCTGGAACACCAGCCTTTGGGAGCTCCTCAAGGTGGGGGAGAGGGGCCATGCCCTGGCCAGGGCCTTCAACGCTCGGGAGGGCTTAACTCCGGAGGTCGACTACCTCCCCCGCCGCTTCTTCTCACCCTTGGGAGCCGATACTCCTGCCATGGAGGGGGTGGCTATCGAGGAGGAGAGGTTCAAAAAGGCGTTAATCACCTATTACGGGATGGCGGGTTGGGATCGAGCCACTGGTATCCCCACCCGAGAGAGGCTAGAGGAGTTAGATATAGGCTGGGTGGCAGAAGAACTAGCCCGGTGGGGGAAACTTCCCTAACAAAGGAGCAAGAGCCTCGTTACCATCAAGGCGTCGGTGAGGGGCTCAATTCAAGAGTGGGTGTGGGGGTGCGTATGATGATCCTCGTAGGCGTTGGCGTGGGTGGAGGAGGCGGCGAAATGGAGCAGATGTAACTGGTAGCCATGCTGATGGCTACCAAAAGACCTAGGATGACGAAGATTATCTGCCCTGTAGGGCGCTTTTGACTCTTCTTCCGTGCCAACTCTTATTACCCCTGGTTCAATTATACTACAACTCTTACCCGGAGACAAATATTGACATCCTGCCTCCACGGGATATATGATTAAGTAGAGTGGATTTTGCATATTTCCAAAAGGAGAAGTTGATGAGAGAGAAGGTGGAGAAGGCGTTAGAGAGCATCAGGCCTTATCTCCAATTCGATGGCGGAGATATCGAACTCCTAGAGGTTAGCGATGATGGAGTTGTACGGGTTCGGCTGCTGGGAGCATGCGGCGGCTGCCCCTTCTCCCAATATACCATGCAGATGAGTGTGGAGAAGCGGCTCAAAGAAGAGGTTCCCGAGGTTAAAAGGGTCGAGGCCATACCGTAGAGAAAAGAGGGGCTTCATGACTAAGGAGGAGCGGATTCGGGCTGCCCTAAAAAGGGAGCCTGTGGATCGAGTCCCCATCGCCCTTTGGCGCCATTTCCCCGGCGACGATCAAAACCCCGAGAGCCTGGCCCAGGCCACCCTGGCCTTCCAGGAGTGTTTCGACTTCGATTTCATCAAAGTGAGCCCCTCCAACGCCTTCTGCGCCACCGATTGGGGATCAAAGAGCGTATACCGAGGCAATGAGAACGGTACCCGAGAATATATCGAATATGCCATCAAGGAGGCTAAGGGTTGGCAGAGGCTAAAACCCCTCGATGTAACCAGGGGGGTTTTAGGAGAACAACTAGAGTGCCTTCGACTCCTTCATCGAGAGATCGGGGGGCTAGTTCCCTTCATCCAGACGGTCTTCAACCCCCTTATGGTAGCCAAATACCTAGCCGGCCCGGAGTTCATCGTCCATCTACGTCGCTACCCGCAGGAGTTCGAGAGTGGCCTTTCGGTCATAGGGGAGACTATGAGCGCATTTGCCAGAGAGGCGATCAGAGCCGGGGCGGATGGCATCTTTCTAGCGGTCCAACACGCCTCTTTTGACCTCCTCAGCGAAGGCGAATACCAAGAGTTCGGCATCCCCTACGACCTCCAGATACTGGAAGCCGACTCGGATGGCTGGTTCAACCTCCTCCACATCCACGGCGAAAATATCATGTTCGACCTCTTATCTCGTTATCCCGTCCAAGCGGTCAACTGGCATACCCGAACTGCATTGCCTACGCTAAAGGAAGCCCATGGCCGCTTCTCAGGTGCCCTAGTGGGAGGCTTGGGGCGGTGGGATCCCCTCGTTTGCGGGAGCCCTGAGGATGTAAAGGCTCAAGTGAAAGAGGCCATCGCCCAAACCGAAGGACGAGGGCTCATCGTAAGCGCTGGCTGCGTTGTCCCCATCACTGCTCCCGAGATAAACATAAGAGCGGCCAGAGA
>CAZERB010000079.1:0-5476 GCA_964514645.1 uncultured Anaerolineales bacterium | reverse complement strand
TTGCCACTATCTAACCTCCACATCTTTTTACCTCTCCCAAGGAGCGAGGAGGTAACGGTTCAAGGGTAGGATAGGTACGCCGTAGCGTTCTTTTACCCCACGAGCCAGGTCAGCCCTAACGCAGAGAAAGGCTATGGGCAAGCCCAGCCGACTGGAGGCCTCTTGGACTACAAGATGGCCCTCATCTATCACCTCTAACGTGGTCTCTCCCATGAGATGGGGGTTGCTCACCAAGGCGGTGAATTGTAAACGGGAGGAATCGGCGATCTCTCGTCCCACCTTTTCGATCCCCTCCCCGGTGGTGGTGAAGGGACGGTAGGGGTTGACCACCAAGTTCATGGCGTAGCCTACCTTCTTAAGGCGGGAACTGAACTGTCCCATGCTCCTCGCGCCTGGGGCCGATCCTCCCATATCCACCACCACGTGACTATCTTGCCCCCCTAGCGCCCCCCAGATCTGGGGGGTGATGGCTGGGAGATCGATATTTCCCGCCTCAGAAGGGGTTATCACCTTCAACCCCTTTTCCCTTAACCTCTCCTCCACCTCACGAAGCCGAAGGTAGGTGGTGACCACATCGAGGTCTACCAGGGTAACCGAATGACCATCCTCAGCCCACTGGAGGGCGTAATTGATGGCCGTCTCCGTCTTTCCACTGCCGAAGGGGCCGGCGAAGACGACCACTGGTCTTTCCACCATCTCTCGCTTTGCAAAAATACCGCTTACTGACCTCGCTTGCTCTTCTCTTTCCGGAGGCAACAATGTTTATACTTCTTCCCACTACCGCAGGGGCAAGGGTCGTTCCGTCCCACCTTCTCCTTGGCCGTGGCTACCGGCCTCCGCCCCCCGGCTTCACGCATCTCCCGCACAGGGCGGGGAGCAGGCTGGCGGACCACCTCCGCATGGTAGATGAGGCGGGCTACATCCTGCCGGATGTTAGCCATGAGGGCCTGGAACATGCCGTAGGCTTCGGTCTTGAACTCCACGAGGGGGTCCCTTTGGCCGAAAGCCCGCAGTCCCACGCCTTGCCTCAACTCGTCTAACGCGGTAAGGTGTCTTATCCATAAGTTGTCCACCACCCGCAAAAGCACTAACCGTTCTACCTGCGAGGTCAGTTCACCCCCTAGGCGTCGCTCCTTCTCATCGTAATATCTCTCCGCCAATTCTAGAAGGTTGTCCTTTATCTCCCGAGAGGAGAGCCCCTCCCAACGACGAGGGGTAAAGTTCGGGGGGAAGGGCAAGATAGCCCGGGCGGCATTAAATAGCCCCTCGAGGTCCCACTCCTCGGGATGGCCTCCAGTGTAGACCTCCACTAGGTTGCCCAACTCCTCACTCACCATATCGATGATGATGGGGCGTAGACTCTCCTCGCTTAAGATCTTCCGCCTCTGATCGTAGATGATCTGCCTTTGCTTATTTATCACGTCGTCGTATTCGAGGAGGTGCTTGCGGATATCGAAGTTATAACCCTCGACCTTAATTTGGGCGTTCTCGATCGATTTAGAGATTAAGTTGTGCTCAATGGGGATATCCTCCTCCACCCCCAACCTGTCCATGAGGCCAGCCACGGTGGAGCCCCCGAATCGGCGCATCAGGTCATCTTCTAGGGATACGTAGAAACGGGAGGAGCCTGGATCGCCTTGGCGCCCCGAACGGCCCCGCAACTGGTTATCTATACGGCGCGCCTCGTGCCGTTCTGTGCCCAAGACATGCAACCCACCCAAAGCCACCACCTTCTCTTTGTCCTCTTCGCAGATCGCTTTGGCCTCCCTTAAAGCCTCCTCCCACTCTTCTTCCCTTATCTCGGTGAGTTCCACACCCTCCTTACGGAGCATATCCCGGGCCAACTCCTCGGGGTTTCCTCCTAAGAGGATGTCCACGCCCCGACCCGCCATGTTGGTGGCGATGGTGACGGCTTCTGAACGGCCGGCTTGGGCGATGATATGGGCCTCTTTTTCATGGTGCTTGGCGTTGAGCACCTGATGGGGTATCCCCTTCCGCTTCAGCATGTCGGAGAGCGCTTCCGATTTCTCGATGAATATAGACCCCACCAAGAGCGGCCGCCCCCTCTTATGCAGTTCCTCGATCTCCTTCACCACCGCCCGGAACTTAGCCCTTTCGGTCTTGTAGACCAGATCTGGCTGGTCGAGGCGGATCATCGGCTTGTGGGTAGGGATGACTGCCACATCGAGGCTATAGATCTTGTCCAACTCCTCGGCCTCGGTGGCCGCGGTACCGGTCATGCCCGCCAACTTCTCGTAGAGGCGGAAATAGTTCTGGAAGGTTATGGTGGCCAATGTCAGAGACTCCCGCTGTATTGGCACCCCTTCTTTGGCCTCGATGGCCTGATGGAGCCCCTCAGAGTATCGCCGCCCATACATCAGCCGACCAGTGAACTCATCGACGATGATCACCTGCCCATCCTTGACGATGTAATCCCGGTCGCGGTTGAAGAGCACTTGAGCCCGAAGGGCTTGCTCCAAGAAGGCGGTCAAATGATAATTTTCCGGTGAGTAGAGGTTGTCGATGGTCAGCCAACTCTCTATCTTAGAGATCCCGTCTTCGGTAAGGGTGACGATCCTGGCCTTTTCATCGACGGTGTAATCACCTTCCGAGCGAAGCCCGGGGACTAACCTAGAGAAGCGGAGATAATTCTCGCCCGACTCCTCGGCGGGACCGGAGATGATGAGAGGGGTTCGGGCCTCATCGATGAGGATGTAGTCCACCTCATCTACGATAGCGTAATGGTGCCCTCGTTGGGCGCATTGGGAGAGCTCCCAGACCATGTTGTCCCTGAGGTAGTCGAAGCCGAACTCGTTATTGGTGCCATAGGTTATGTCGGCGGCATAGGCCTCTTGGCGGGAGACAGGGCGAAGGTTGAGGAAGCGTTCATCGGTAGCCGGATAGTCGGGATCGAAGAGGAAAGATGAGCGTTCGGGATCGGCGGCCAAAGACTGGATACAACCCACCGACAGCCCCAACATATGGTAGATGGGCCCCATCCACTGGGTATCCCGCTTGGCCAAATAGTCGTTGACGGTAATTAGATGGGCTCCTTTTCCCTCCAGGGTGTTAAGGTAAAGGGGTAAAGTAGCGACGAGGGTCTTCCCCTCGCCGGTCTTCATCTCCGTTACCTTTCCCTGGTGAAGGACTACGCCGCCTATCAGTTGCACGTCGAAATGGCGCAAACCTATGGTTCGCTTGGAGGCCTCACGCACGGCGGCGAAGGCCTCGGGGAGGAGTTCGTCCATCGTCTCGCCGGCATAGAGGCGACCTTTGAACTCGGTGGTCTTATCCCGGAGTTCCTGGTCAGTGAGCCTCTCGAATTTCGACTCTAAAGCGTTGATCTCCGCGACGATGGGCTCGATTCTTTTCACTTCTCGCTCGTTGGGGTCGCCAACGACCTTGGTCAGAATATTCTTAAACATGGCAGCAATAGATATTATACCACAAGGCCACTCCGAGGGGAAAAGGCGGTATTTTGTTAGCAATTCATTCCCAAATGTTATGCCAACCAGTCTATGAGACACGTACTTGGCCGACCCTGCCTTTTTACCTTGACGTGAGCATATCGACGTGGTAAATTCATAATGAGGACTCATCGGTCAATTCGTGGCACTTGGTTCCGTAGAAGGGTACGCTGGTTAAGAAGTGCGGGCCGGGGCTGGCGATCTGATAGTTCACATACTCTTTCCTAGCCGAGATTCACCTATCGAAAGGATGGTTCAGGATGCGTCTGCGCGTCATTGGACTGATGACGGTGCTGGTAGCCAGTTCAGTCATGTGCCGTCCCTCGGGCTCGCCACTGTCAGAGCATCCCCCGACACCGAGCACACCAACCGAGATACCGACGCCGTCGCTCTATCCGACCCACTCATCCGTTGCGCTGCCATCAAATTGCCCCCATATGCCGTTGGGCGGCTTCCATGATGTGTGGCGTAATGAGCAGGTCTGGCCACATCTAGGCTGCGCCGTTACCCCTGCAAAGGCTGTTACCGGCACCGAGGTGTACCTGTGTGACGGCAGACACTCGCTCTGGCTGCGCGAAGAGCGCCTCTTCGTCACGGTGAGGGGCTCGGGGCTTAGCTGGGCTTTTGTCGCTGATGAATCAGGTTTGCCACCCGATGTGCCCCTTATGATAGCGCCTACCCCACAACTGCCCAAACCAACGCCAGGGCCGCCGACAGTGACGCCGGTACCAACGCCGACACAGGTAGTGCCGCTGGCACGGCCAACTGCCACGCCGACGCCGTCTCCACATTCGACGCAATTATCTGCACTGCCATCAAGCGAATCAGGTCTCCTTCCAGACGCATCGCTGATGGAGACACCCATCGCAAGATGGCCACCGGGGTGGCCACTGGGTTGCTTCCCGGCTACAGGTCGACACGGCTGGTTAGCGCGCGCGACCGCTGGGGCAGAGAAACGCGGTGGGTGGTCGCAGACGAGTGAGACAACCTTCAACGGGGCCATGCAGCAATTTGAAGGTGGGTGGCTTCTATGGAACGGCAACGTATGCTTTGTCCTCTTTGCTGATGGCAGATGGACGATGTTCTAAGTGATCATAGGGGCAAGGGTGGAGCCAGGGCTTTCTTGGGGTGGGGCAAATACATAAAAAGCACCGGAACGGGGGAGTGCGACCAAATCTATTATTTGACTACTCCCCAAACATCTCCCCCACGGAGATGCCCAGGTGGATCCGCCTTATCACCTCTCCTAGGAGGGGGCCCACAGAGAGGATGGTCGTATTATCTAGCCTCTTCTCAGGGGGCACAGGCACGGTGTTGGTGACCACTAGTTCCGCAAGACCCATATGCTTCAGACGTTCGGTGGACGGAGGAGAGAGGGGGGCATGGGTTACACAGCCGTAGATCTCCCTGACCCCTTCCTTCCGTAGGAGGGTGATCGCTTGTTCAAAGGTCTCCGCCGTATCCAGTTCGTCATCGAAGATAATGGCGTTCTTCCCCTTCACCTCACCGATGAGGTTGAAGACCTCCGTCTTGGAACAGTCGGGCAGACTGACGCGCCGCTTCTCGACGATGGCCAGGGGCAGATCCAACTTCTCGGCGAAGTTGCGGACCTTCTTGGAAGCGCCGATGTCCGGGGCCACCACTACAGAGTTAGCCACCGCCTTCTCCACGAAGTAGTCGCTCAACATGTGGAAGGCGGTGATGTCGTCCACCGGGATGGTGAAGAACCCTTGGATCTGTCCGGCGTGGAGGTCGATGGTTAGGAAACGATCGGCTCCAGCCACGGTGATCATATCGGCTATCAGCCGCGCGGTGATGGGCACTCGCGGTTGATCCTTCTTATCGGTGCGGCCGTAGGCGTAGTATGGTACCACCGCTGTGATCCGCCCCGCCGAATCCCGTCTCAGACAATCGATAAAGATCAAGAGTTCCATAATATTATCGTTCACTGGAAAACAGGTGGGCTGGATGAGGAAAACGTCTTGGGAGCGGACGCTGTCACGGAGTCG
>CAZERB010000078.1:0-5490 GCA_964514645.1 uncultured Anaerolineales bacterium | reverse complement strand
ATGACGACGAACTCCAACTTCTGGGAAGGGTACATACCTCGGCTCAGGCCAGGGAGGCTTTCGAGATGGCCCGCCAAGCGGGTTTCGACAATCTAAACCTAGATCTGATCTACGCCTTTCCGAGACATACCCTCAAACGTTGGCGATCAACCCTGGAGAGGGCGATCGCTCTTGAACCCGAGCATCTCTCTCTCTACCCCCTTTCCCTGGAGGAAGGGACGCCCCTTTTGGGGCGCGTTGAGAGGGGGGAATTGAGGGCCCCGAATGATGACCTGGCGGCGGAGATGTACCTTTTGGCTGAAGAACTTCTGGAAGCCTATAGACATTACGAGATCTCCAATTGGGCTAAGCCGGGCTATGAAAGCCGACATAACCTCACCTACTGGCGCAATGAGGGTTATTTAGGTTTCGGGGCGGGAGCCCACTCCTATTATGGGGGGCGGAGATTCTGGAATGTGGCCCGACCAGAGGAGTATATCCGCCGCCTCAAGGTGGGGCAGAGTGCCACGGAGGGGGAGGAGGTGATAGAGACCCCCTTGGAGATGGCGGAGACGCTCTTCATGGGGCTTCGTCTCTCTGAAGGGGTAGAGTTTGACGAATTCAAGCGACGTTTTGGGTGCGACCTCTCTTCCCTCTATGGACAACAACTCAAGGAACTGGTGGCCTGGGGGCTTCTTGAGGAGAACGAGAGGGGCATCAGACTGACGCCCCGCGGCCGACTTCTGGGAAACGAGGTCTTTGAGAGGTTCCTTCCTCAAGAATCCTTGCCGGGCTAAAACCGCCTCTTCACGACGGAGAGGGCGAGATCTCTGAGGTACACTTGAGCGCGGTTATCGATACCTGTCCTCTCTAACTCTTCCAGGGCCCTCTTTTGAAAGTGACGGGCGCTATCTTGGCAACGCTCTTTGACCTTCAACTCCTCTAGGAAGGGGAGGAGAACATCAAGATCTGGAGAGCCCTCTGCATAGATATTTTCTAGCCTTCTGAGCCCTCGCTTTTTCTCTTCCTCGAAGGCATAGACCACGGGGAGCGATTTCTTCCCCGCCCTTATATCTTCTCCCACCCCTTTTCCCGTTATCCCTTCCTCTCCCCAGATGGCTAAGAGGTCGTCGGTGATCTGGAAGGCGAGCCCTAGATTCCGGCCGAACCCTCGATAGGCTTCTATAAGCCTCTTCTTTCTGGTGGCCACGATAGCGCCCAGGTGGGCGGCGCACTCCAGAAGGCTGGCTGTCTTTTTCTTGGCCATGGTGAAGTACATCTCTAGGGTAACATCGGTGCGCTCCTGGAAGGCGATATCGAGATACTGACCTTCGCAAAGATCGAGACAGGCTTGGTTTAAGATCTGTATCGCCTGGGCCACGACCTTTGGGCTGCCTCCTGAGGCCGAAAGCCGATGGAGGGCCAAGTAAGCCAGGGCCAGGAGCCCATCGCCAGCGTTGATCGCCTGAGACACTCCCCAAAGTTGCCAGACGGTCGCCCGGCCTCTTCTCTTAGGGCTTTTATCCTCGATATCGTCGTGGATCAGGGAGAAGTTATGGACCAATTCCACGGCGGCGGCGGGGGGAAGTGCTAGGCGGTAGTCACCGCTTATCGCTTCGCAAACTAGGAGGCAGATGAGGGGTCGAATCCGCTTCCCTCCCTGGGCCTTGATGGGCTGGAGGTTCTCATCCACCCATCCCAAATGGTATAGCACCATGCCGTAAAAGGGGGTCAAGATAGGCTCTTGTTCAGCCAAGAGGGCTTCTATCTCTTCGTCTATGGCGGTCAAGTACAAAGCAGCCTGCATTTAAGGCTCTCGCTCTCTGAGATTGGGCGTCTCCTTCAGTTCTCGCAAGTTCCGAGCCCCGATGCAGAACATGGTGATCCGCAACTCTTGTATGATCTCGTCCAACTTCTCCCTGACCGTCCCCCAGGAGGCATTGGCCGCCTTTAAGAGGGGGGTAGCCAAAGCCGCACCATCGGCCCCCAAGGCGATGGCCTTGGCCACATCGACGCCGGTACGGATGCCGCCGCTGGCGATGAGGGTCACCTCTGGTGCTCCCTTTCTGGCCATGCGGATGGAGTCGGCGGTGGGTATCCCCCACTGGGCGAAGGCCGCGGCTACATTCTTCCTCGCTTCGCTAAATGCTCGGTATCTCTCTACCTCACTCCAGGAGGTCCCTCCAGCCCCGGCCACATCGATGCCCCCCACCCCAGCCTGGGCTAGCTTGCGGGCCACCTCCTCCGAGATACCCCAGCCCACCTCTTTCACCATCACCGGCAGGGGAAGGTGGCGACATACCTTTTCTATCCGGGCCAGGAGCCCAGAGAAGTCAGTGTTGCCCTCTTCCTGGAGGCACTCTTGCAAGGGGTTCAAATGTAAGATCAGAGCATCAGCCTCGATCATCTCCACCGCACAACGGCATTCCTCTACTCCATAGCCGTAGTTGAGTTGTACCGCTCCCAGGTTAGCAAAAAGGAGGATATCCGGTGCCACCTCTCGCACCTGGTAGGTGCGAGCCAGGGAGGGGTCATCGATGGCTGGGCGCAGGGAGCCTACCCCCATGGCCACCCCCATCTTTTGGGCCGCCCGGGCCAGATTGCGGTTTATCTTCACTGCGGGTTCGATGCCTCCGGTCATGGAGGAGATGATGAGGGGAGCCTCCAGCCTTTTCCCAAACAGGTTGAGGGAGAGATCGACCTCCTTAAAGCCCATCTCCGGAAGGGCCTGATGGATGAACTGATACCGCTCAAAACCGGTGGTCAATCCCTCGAACTGGACATCTTCTTCTAGAGAGATGCGGAGATGATCGGCTTTCCGCCTCTGGTGCATCTAGCCTCCGTAACTTTTTGAGGGAGAAGGTGTTCGTACCATTAGAATATCCGGCTATCCTATTCCTGTCAAGGCCTATAGCCGAATTGACATTTGGGTCAAGGTGGGTATACTTTGCAAGATGAATCCAGCAAGGGGGTGAGAAGGTGTCAAACGATATATTTGAAAGGGTGAAGGCCATAATCATCGAGCAGTTGGGCGCCGACGAGGAGAAGGTCACTCCTGAGGCCAGATTCCGGGAGGATTTGGAGGCCGACTCCCTGGATTTGGTGGAGCTTATCATGGCCTTTGAGGAGGAGTTCGGCGGCGAGATATCCGATGATGAGGCCCAAGGGATAACCACCGTGGGCGAGGCGGTGGCCTATATCGGGAAACATTTGCAGGGATAATCTCCTCGCTTTCGAGATCTCTTAGGGTGTTCTCTTATGATGAGGACACCTTTTTCTTTATCTGGTTGTGGTATAATTAGAGTTGTGGTGGAAGGATCGGAAAGGGCAACATACCCCTTTAGCGCCGTGGTGCTGGCTGGAGGTGGTAGCCGACGGATGGGCACCGATAAGGCGTTCTTGAAAATGCCCGGCGGCGGAACCGTAATAGAAACTATCCTCTCCAAGTTGGCGCGATTGAGTGGGGAGATAATCTTGGTCACCAATCGCACTCAGAGATATGAACGCTTAGGGGTGAAAGTGGTGGCCGATATCTATCCTGGAAAGGGCTCCTTGGGGGGGATATACACGGGGCTCTGCGCCATGGGCCATTCCCACGGCTTGGTTGTGGCCTGTGACATGCCCTTTCTTAAACTCCCTCTTCTTCGATACATGCTGGTCATGGCACGGGAGTACGATGTGGTAGTCCCCCGAGCGGTCCCCTGGGGCGGCTTGAGAGGCCTTAAGGAGGGGGGGGAAACTGCCAAGGAACGTCTTCTGCACCCTCTCCATGCCGTCTATGCAAAGAGTTGCCTAGAACCGATGAAGGATCTCCTGGAGAGCGGAGATTTGAGGATCATAGGTTTCTATCCCCGGGTGCGAGTGCGCTATGTCGAAGAGGGAGAGATCGACATCTTCGATCCAGAGCATCTATCTTTTTTCAACATCAACACGCCAGCGGATTTGCGAAGGGCGAAGGGATTGCTCCAAAATGAAGAGTCCTAGAGATGGTCGATAGAGGGAGGGAGAAGATATGTGGGACGAATACCTCTTTCCCGCTTCCGTAGAGGAGGCGCTGGAGATGCTGGAGGCCCATGGGGGTGAGGCCCGCATCATCGCCGGGGGGACCGATTTAGTCCTCCAGAGCCAACGGGGGCAATGTCCGGCCAAGGTAATGGTAGACATAACTCGCATCCCTGGCTTGGATCATATCGAGGAGCGAGATGGTTTGATATACATCGGGGCTCAGGCGACCCACGGCCAGGTAGCCGCCTCACCCTTGATCCGCTTTCGAGCGGGGGTGTTGGCCGAGGCTTGTGGTTCTGTGGGAGGGCCGCAGATTCGGAATGTGGGGACTTTGGTGGGCAACGTGGTGAATGCGCTGCCCGCCGCTGATGGGGCTATAGCCCTCTTCGCCCTCGATGCCGAGGTGGAGGTAGTGGAGCGAAGAGGGCGCCGCTGGGCACCCATCGCTAGCCTCTACGCCGGGGTGGGGCTTTGCACTGTCGACCCTTGCGCGGCCATGATCACCCAGTTGCGCTTTCAGGCCTTAGAGAAAGGGGAAGCGGGGGCTTTCGAGCGATTGGCTAAGAGACGGGCTCTCGTCTTGCCCATTTTGAACGCCGCCGCGATAGTGGGGCTTCGGAGGAATAAAGTCCAAAAAGCGCGGATAGCGATAGGCCCTGTGGCACCGACGCCATTTATGGCCGCCGAGGCCGCAGAGTCTCTGGTGGGGCAAACCCCCGATGAAGAGCGCATTACCCGGGCGGCCAAACTTGCGGCTCAGGCTGCTCAACCTCGAGATTCCTTATTGCGAGCCAGCGCAGAATATCGAAAGGCGATGGTGGAGGTCTTAGTGCGCCGTGCTCTTTGGCGAGCCGTAGAAGCGGCATCTTTGCAGGAGGACGAAGATGTCAACTCTTGAGATGATCTTGAACGGCCAGGAGGTTTCCGTTGATGTTGAGCCTGGGGATCTCCTCGCCCATGTATTGCGCGACAAACTGGGGCTCATCGGCACCAAAATCTCTTGCGAGGAGGGGGAGTGTGGGGCTTGCACCGTATTGGTGGATGGCCGGACCGTAGATTCCTGCATCTATCCGGCCCTCAAAGCCCAAGGACGAGAGGTGGTCACCATCGAGGGGTTGGGGCAGGATAACCGGTTGGATCCGATCCAGCAGGCCTTCGTAGATAAGACAGCCCCCCAATGTGGCTATTGTATCCCGGGCATGGTCATCTCGGCCAAGGCTCTTTTGGACGAAACCCTTCACCCTACTCGGAAGGAGATCGAGGAGGGGATCTCTGGCAACCTATGCCGTTGCACGGGTTACTATCAGATCATAGAGGCTATCGAGTTGGCGGCAGCGCGGCTGGCGGAGAAGGGAGGCCTGGGATGAGCAACAAGGTCGTGGGACAGAGCGTGCCCAAAATAGATGCTGCTACTAAGGTGCGGGGGCAGCGGAAGTACCCTCAGGATTTCAACATGAAGGGTCAACTCTACGCTAAGGTAGTGTGGAGCGAATACCCCCACGCTCG
>CAZERB010000077.1:0-5554 GCA_964514645.1 uncultured Anaerolineales bacterium | reverse complement strand
CGCCAGATGGTGCTTCACCAGGTTCTTGTTCTTAATTAGGCTCTTTACCAGTCCTAAGGCTTCCTCACGGGTCATGGCTCCTCCTGGGTAGGTTGTTCCAAGATTCTCCAGCCGTTCTTCTGGGCCAGCGATTTCAACTCCTTGTCGGGGTTCACGGCTACCGGGTTGCCCACCACTTCCAGCACTGGGAGGTCAGAGATGCTATCCGCATAGGAGTAACTGGTCACCCACTCTACCTCCCATCCTTTCACCTCTATCAGTTCTTGCAAGCGCCTCAGCTTCTCCGGGCCCATGCAAGGGATATTTGCCGTTCGGCCGGTGCAGCGCCCTTCCACAAACTCCAGTTGGGTGCCAAGGACATGTTCCACCCCCACCTCTCGGCCAAATAGTTCCAGCAAAGCCTCAAAGGCTCCCGACACCATTACAACCTCATCTCCCTCGGACTGGTGCCTCCTAAGTTCCTCCAAGACGGGCTTATCCAGATCACTTTCCAGTTGCTCCCCCAGCACGGTAGCCATCACCTTGGTGACCTCATCTTTAGCATACCCTTTGAAGATGCCGGCATAATCTACCATCCATTGGATACGAAACTCTGCTACATCTATCAGTTTGAATTTGGTCAGATACCACATGGGGATATGGGTCAGATAGAAGCGGAAGAGGAACCCCTTCCTCAGGCCTTGCTCTCGGAAGTAGCGGCTTATCGCCTCCCAGACGTGTCCTTTTACCAGTGTCCCATCGAAGTCGAAGATAGCAAGCGCTTTCTTCACTTTCTCCTCATCCTCTCTTGCGGGCGTACTTGGCTTTCCCTTCCTCGTAGGCGTCGCCGCCGTAGATATCGTTGACCACGATGGCGGGGAAGTCCTCCACCTCTAGGCGGCGGAGGGCCTCCGGCCCTAGATCCTCATAGGCGATAACCTGGGCGCTCTTTATCCTCTTGGCCATGAGCGCCGCCGCACCCCCTACCACGGCGAAATAGACCGCCTTATACTTTTGCATTGCCTCCCTAACTTGTGGAGAGCGGTTTCCCTTGCCTATCATCCCTTTTAACCCCTCGGCTAAGAGGCGGGGGGTATAGGGGTCCATGCGATAAGATGTGGTGGGCCCGGCCGAGCCGATGGGCTGGCCCGGCTTGGCCGGGGCCGGCCCCATATAGTAGATGATCTGCCCCCTGAGGTCAAAGGGGAGAGGCTCGCCCTTATCTAGGGCCTCTATCATCCGCTTATGGGCCGCGTCCCGCCCCACGTAGATGGTGCCGGTGATGGTAACCTTATCGCCAGCCCTGAGTTTGGCGATGACTTCATCGGTAAGAGGGGTAGTTATATTCATGGTCTTCACTCTCCTATATGGACATTGCTTCCATATCCCATCTTTCTCCAACAAGAGGCAGGCAGATACCGGCTGTCCCTCGGGATCCCGTAGGGAAAGCCTTGATTCCCTCCTTTTGATGGAGAATGGAGCCGTTAGGCGGTAAATAGTACAATCACTAAACCACGCTCTTGTGCCTGGCGCTGTGGTATTTGCATTTAGTTACAGCCCTCAATTTAGGCGCACCCAACGGCTATTGGCTATCCTGAGCAGTTCGTCCATGCCCAAGCGGGTGGAGTAGAGGGAGATGAAGATGTCCCCCTCTTGCCACATCACCTCGTACCGGTCCTGATACCAGCCCACTGCTCCCCCTTTGGAGTGGTGGCGCTTGGCCCTTTTCCCACGGATGACGGTGTGTTCACCTGGCTGCTCTTCCAGGAAGAGGGCAGGGGCCTCTTTGATTATGATATAGTTGACCCCCAGGCTGCCGCGGAAACGGAGCCCAGCCACCGTTCTCTTGGCCACTATAGTCATCGCTTCCGCCGGGAAGCCGACGCCCTGGGGCAGATAGTCGGGGAGGTAGAGGGGGATGGCGGTCTTCTCCTTCACCCAGTTCGCCCAGCGGCTCAAAGACTCTCTCGACTCCAAGCCTATTTTGTCCCCTATCTTGAGCCGCTCCAAATCTTTCTTAGTCAATATCCAACTGGTGGGGTCGAAAAATTGGTCCAAAGCCTTATACCTCTTAAAGCAGGGCACTCTTGTGCCTGGCGCTATGACACTGTATGTTTACGGCCACGGGGAGACTGGCGATGTGGCAGGGAAAGGTCTCCACATGGACGGCCAGAGCGGTAACTCGCCCCCCGAAGCCTTGAGGGCCGATGCCCAACCTGTTCACCGCCTCTAGGATGTCCCGTTCCAGTTCCGCTACCTCCGGGTCAGGATGGGGAGCGCCCACCTCCCGCAAGAGGGAGCGCTTAGCCAAATCCATCGCCTTGTCCGCCGTCCCCCCAACCCCCACTCCCACGATAGTGGGAGGGCAGGGGTTGGCCCCCGACTTATCGACGGAATCCACCACGAAGTCGATCACCCCCTGGCGGCCAGCCGCCGGGGAGAGCATCTTGAGGTAACTCATATTCTCGCTCCCCCCGCCTTTGGGGAGGACGGTTATCTTAACTCTTTCGCCAGGAACTATCTCCGTATGGATCACCGCTGGAGTGTTATCCTTAGTGTTTATCCTCGCCGAGAAGGGCCTTCTCACCACCGACTTGCGGAGATAACCTTCCTTATAGCCCTGGCGTACCCCCTCGTTGACCGCCTCGGTTAGGTCCCCGCCGACTAAATGCACATCCTGACCTAACTTCAGGTAGACCGCCGTCATCCCTGTATCTTGGCAGAGGGGCATCTCTTCCTCTGCGGCGATCTGAGCGTTCTCCAAGATCTGATCTAGGATTTCGCGGCCCAAAGGGGATTCCTCTTCCCCCCTGGCTCGACGCAGGGCGGCCCATACATCCTCGCCCAGGTAATAGTTCGCCTCCATAGAGAGGCGAGCCACGGTATCCACTATCTCCTCATAACCTATCTCTCGCATGGATATATGCCTCCGTCTAAGGACTATGACCGGTAGGGGAACAAGCCCATTCTACATCGCCGCCCAGTCGCCGTCAATCTTCACTTACCAGAGGCATGGGGCTTCACTCGTTCTTGGGGAGAACGTATCCCAGGCGGCGCAGCGCCCCTTCATCCTGCCGCCACTTCTTGCTCACTTTAACCCAGAGTTCCAGATAGACCCGCTTGCCCAAGAGGGCTTCTATCTCTTTTCTGGCAGCGCTCCCGATCCGTTTCAACATCTCCCCCTCTTGGCCCAAGACGATCCCCTTCTGGGAATCCTTCTCCACATAGATAGTGGCCGAGATATTGGTGAGATCCTCTCGCCGTTCCTCGAACTCCTCCACTACTACGGCCACCGAGTGGGGCACCTCCTGGTGGAGAAACGCCAGCGCCTGCTCCCGGACCAACTCGGCAGCCATGAAGCGCACCTCCTGATCGGTCACCTGGTCTGGAGGGTAGTACCGGGGGCCGAGGGGGAGATATTCGATGATCATTTCCAGGAGCCTCTCCCGGTTGTCTCCCCGGGTGGCGGAGAGAAAGAGCCACTCTTGGAACTCTCCCAGGGCTAGATAGGCCTCCCGGTGAGACTCTTCCTTCTCTGGCCTTAGGAGGTCTACCTTGTTCAAAACTAGGATAACCGGCGCTGGGCGTTGCCTCTTTGTATGATCCCGGGGGGTGAGCAATCTGGCAATCTCTTCATCTTCCGGTGTGGGGAGTTGAGAGAGGTCCACCATCAAGAGAACTAAATCGATATCCTCAAGGGCCTTGGTCGCTGTCTCTACCATATATTCTCCCAGTTTATGTTTGGGGAAGTGGATGCCCGGGGTGTCGATGAAGATGATCTGCGCCTGGGGCAAAGTAAGGATACCTCGCAGGCGACGCCGGGTGGTCTGGGGTTTAGGGGAGATGATGGCGATTTTCTGCCCCACGAAGGCGTTGATGAGGGTGGACTTGCCTACGTTCGGCTTCCCCAGGACGGCCACGAAACCCGAACGGTGATCTTCTGGCAATTCTTCAGATATGAGGAGTTCCAAATCAGGCCTTTCTAAGGTGAATCTAGGTCTCTTTCTTATTATACACAAGGCTTCAACGCTTCGCTTGGGAGGGTGATCGGTGGTATAATCCTGGCCGTCAACCGAGGGAGTCGAGATGGCCATATCCCTAAGACGCGTGTGGGGACAGTACCCACGCCAATTCTGGATACTCTTCCTGGGACAACTGATAAGTTCCAGCGGCGCAAGCCTGGTCTGGCCTTTTATGACCATCTACCTGAGGCAGAAGTTGGAGATCCCCCTCACTACAGTGGGGTTGCTCTTGGCTTTCAGTTCCGGGACGGGGCTCGTCTCCCAGTTCGTCCTGGGTCCGGTCGTCGACCGCTTCGGCCGCAAGGTGGCTATGATGATGGGGTTAGCCAACGAAGTGGTGGTGATGGTGGCTTTCGGATTTGTGGATCGCCTGGAGGCTTTTGCCTTCTTGATCGCTCTTAGCGGCCTCATCGACCCCGCCTTCAGGATTGGCCTCAACGCTATGGTGGCGGATATCATCGAGCCCGAGAGGCGACCGGGGGCTTATGCCCTTCTCAGGATGATCGCCAACCTGGGGGTGGCCATCGGCCCGGCCGTCGGCGGGTTCATCGCCACCCGCTCCTACTTTTACTCCTTCATGGCCGCGGCCACCAGCGCTGCCCTCTATCTCGCTATCGTCATCTTTTCCGTCCGAGAGACGAAGCCCGAAAGGGCGACTTTAGAAGGGGCTGGTGAGGTCGAAGGGGGTTATAGGAGGATCCTCCGGGATTACCCCTTCTTGGCTTTCTGTGGCGCATATTCTATCACCACTATGGCCTACGCTCAGATGATGACTTTCCTCCCTGTCTATATAAAGGAGGTCTACGCCATCCCGGAGAGCCGATACGGCTTCATCATGGCTACCAACGCGACTATGGTAGTCCTCTTCCAATTCGCCATCACCCGGGTAACCGAGCGGTATCGAGCAGCCCCGGTCTTGGCCGTAGGAGCCTTCTTCACTGCCCTGGGGGTGGGGAGCGTGGCTCTGGGGAGCAGTTTTCCTGCCTTCATTTTGAGCATGATGATCCTCACTATCGGAGAGATGATCATCGTCCCCACCTCCGTCGCTTTTGTGGCTGACCTGGCTCCCGTGACCATGCGGGGCCGCTATATGGGGATGTATGGCCTCACCTGGGGAGTTGGTTTCGGGTTGGGGCCGGTGCTGGGCGGATATGTGAGCGACAACCTCGCTCCTCGCTATATCTGGTATGAGGCGCTCATCCTGGGCCTGCTTTCTACACTGGCCTTTCAACTCATCGGTATGTTGGGAACTATAAAGCCTGCCGTTTCCTCGCTGGCAGACGATGAAGGGAAGGGAGAATGGCGTTAACCGGGGTTCATCTGCTCTTGACCTACAAATGCACCGCCGAATGCGACCATTGCTTTGTCTGGGGGAGCCCCTTCTTGGAGGGGACGATGACTTTGGAGGCGATACGGGCTATCTATGAGGGGGCTAAGGGGTTGGGCACGGTGGATCATATATATTTTGAAGGAGGGGAACCGTTCCTCTATTACCCCGTCATGTTAGAAGCGATGGAGGAGGCGAGGGCCTCGGGCTTCGAGTGCGGCATCGT
>CAZERB010000076.1:0-5561 GCA_964514645.1 uncultured Anaerolineales bacterium | reverse complement strand
TAGCCATCCGGTTGCGGACTTCGCTTCGTCCCAGTTTGACAGAGAAGGTGTACCTGCCCCTGATCATGAAGAACTACTAGGCTACCTCATCGTGCCCCCTGTATAGAGAAGAGGAGCCAAGGTTGGCTCCTCTTGTTCTTATCGGTAGGAAGCGGGTAGGTCGCCTAGCGAGTACCTCTCCAGGTTGACGGGGCGCAGGCTACCCAGAGACGGTCAGAATTTCTGCGGCGCGTCACTCTTCTTGGTAGGTGCACTCCCCGCGAAAGAAGGCCCACTCTTCGCACTCGCTCCCATCGGGGAAGATACAAACCCCATACTGGTTGCCAGACTCATCGCTTCTGATCTCCAGTTTGTACCCCTGGTCTACACAATACTTAGAAGCGGGGTTGGGAAGGCCGCCAGCCTGCGGGGTGGGAGTGGCCTCCTCACCGGACGTTGGGCTCTCGATGGGAGACGGCGTGAGCCCGCCCGATGCGCAACCCACGAGCAAGACCACCAAGGTCGTGATCAAAACTATCTCCTTCATGGTAAAACCTCCTTGCACATGAATTCCGTCTAATAGACGGTTGAAGAGAGGTTTCGGTTCCCTTAGAGGTGGAGTCAAAGGAGTAACTTAAAAGGACAACTCCCCTTATGCAGGGATAGGGCAGGAGAAGCCCCTCCGCCCTATCCCCAAAGGGAGAAACGAAGATGCCGAGATCGGCCCCTCTACATCGCCCCCAACCTACCTCTCCTCTTAGCCCGCACCTCGAACCAGCGAAAGACGAAATAGCCAGGGTGGGGTTATCTCTCTTGCGCGTACTCCGCCAGGTTGAGCCAGAAATCGAGGTTGGCCGCCCGCCCCTCGTCCGGTTGGCGGTCAAAGATGCCTAGATCGCCTACAACTAGAACCTCGCCTCCCTTGTTGCCAAAGGGGATGAGGGCCACCACCGACTTTCCCCCTGCTCTAGCCAGATCTTGGCCTTTTTGATAAGCAAAGGGCACCCCATTCCCCCCTGCCAGCCGAAGCCTGCTTAGCCCCTCTGTCAGTGGGTGCTTTAGGGATTGGGCCGATTCTAGGTTTATCTCTCCCGGCAGAAACTCCACTCCGAAGACCTGGGCCAGATCATTCATATCCGACCAATCCTCGTTCTCCTCGAAGGGGGCGTAATAGAAATATTTTAGACGGTGGGCGCTATTGGTGAGCACCAAAAGCCCTCCTTCTTCCACGTATTGGCGGAAGATCTCTACCTCCTCTCTCTTCCACTCCACATCGTACCAGTCAACGCTCCCTGCCGCTTCAGAGGGGTAATCGATGGAGGGCAGGACAATGACCATATCGGCATCGGACAAATCGGAGGTGGCGAAGGTAGCGCCATAGGGGATGAGATCCACATCCAGCCCCATATAGTCCAGGGCCATGGCGAAAGTGGTGAGGGCGGCAGGGGTCATCCCTGTAACCTCGGTATACGTGCCCACGAAAACCGCCCGGCCCACCTCCTTTTGGGTAGGGCGCAGATCAGGCCTCTCCTCCCCCAGGCTGACCAGAGAGCGCAGGGCGATCTGGGCCATTTGAAAGAAGGCATCCTGGCCCTCCCTCGCTCGCTCCATATCATCGTAGGGGGTGTGGATTACCCCTGCACTATGTATGCCTCCTGCTGACTCCTCCTCGACCACCCAGCGAATGATATCGATATTGGGCACCCCGAAGCCCTGGAAGGAACTATTGTCGGAGGAGGCGCTGGGCTCTTCATGGGCCCAAGCGGAGATGCCCAAGGCAGATGCCTGGTCGTCAAGAAAGGTAACCAGGGGATAAGAAGGCTCCCCATACTCCCCATAGGACCAATAGGAAAAGGCGATGACGCCCGTAAGCCCATCTAAAGGACGGGTCAAGCAATCGACCTGGATCATGGCTATCGTTTTGTCCAGGAGTTCCTGGTGACGAGCGGCGAAGGTCTGGGAGCCGTAGAGGAAGAGTTCCTCGGAGCCGAACCAGACTAAGTAGGTGGTCACCCCTGGCTGATAGCCTCTCTCGTTGAGAACTCGGGCCATCTCTAGCAGGATAGCCGAGCCGCTGCCGTCGTCCATGGCCCCAGGGTTGTTGGCACTATCTATATGGGCTCCGAAGATCAGGGCCGCCGTATCATCCTTTCCGGGGATCATGGCTACCAGGTTACGTGACTGAGCGGGGGAGAGGACGTCGGTGTCCCATACCACCGTTGCCCTCTCTATTCGCGCTAACTCCTCCATACTGGTTATACCGGCAGAGACGTACTCCTCCAATCGGGCCACCAAGATGGGGGTGTGGTTGTCGTTCACCCATGAGAAGGCATCCACATCCCCGGCGAAGGCTCCATGGCTTTCCCCTGGGTTGGGGGACCAGGAGGTGACCAGCACCAAAGCCAAGGGTTGGGATTGGATCAAGAGAGAGGCCCGCCTCCCCGCTTCGTTCCTGCTTAGGATGGAACGATCGACTAGCGCGTAATCAACGAATAGAATCAGATCTTTCGCACCGCCTGCTTGGAGGGAGTTTAGCTCCTTCACGCCACCGATATAGTCGACGCTTCCCTCCCTCCTCAAGGGGTTGGGTTCCAGATCGGTGAGGGCTCCATCAGAGTCGAAACTCCGGGCTATCTCGGTTTCGTCTCTTGGGCCCCGAAGGGCGTTAGCGGGGATATCGTACTCCCCGCCCTCAACGGTAATGCGTAAGCCCGCCTGCCATATCTCGGTGGCCATGAAGACGTTAAAAACTTCCTCTTCCACCTTCATCCCCATCCCCTTCAGGCTATCGAAGGAATCGAGGATAGTGGCTACGTAATCGACCGCCTTCTTTTCGCCACTGGACGCTGAATTCCGCCATCCGGAGTAGGGCTCGAGTCCGGTAAGTGCCTCGAGATAGCCCATCATCGAATCAAGGGATAGGGCACCCATCACCTCCTCCAACTGTATGATGGGAGAAGGTAAAGGCGTCATCTTCTCCGCCTGAGGGGTAACTACAGCCTCTGGACTTAGGGTAGGGGTCTCTCTAGCCTCCGGGGTCACGCCCCTGAATGAGCAAGAGGTGAAGAGAAGCGCACAAATCAAGAACCGTTTCATTTAGCCTCCTGGCGACAAAGTTGACACCTCGGTGCTCATATTTAGCACCGCTAACTAACCCCAGCGGTTCAAAAAGGGTAGAGGCTAGGCACCCCTTCTCCACCAGAGCCAGAGAAGGAGCAAGCCTAAGAGGAGGGCTATCACCCCCAGCACTCCCCCCTCGGGGCCGAAGGCCCCTCCGGTGATGAGAGAAGGGGAATCCCCCCTCTCCAGTAAGAGAAGGCCCTCACTTGCTAGGCCGCTGACGGGGAGCGAGAAGAGTGGCCCCTGGGCGAAGTTCCAGGCGAAGTGGAAAGCGATGGGCAGCCATAACGAACCAGAGAGTAGATAACCATAAGCCATGAAAACCCCCGCCAGGGCTATCCCCACCAGAGCCAGGGGAGTAAAGTGAGGGTTCAAACCATGGAGGAGGGCGAAGAGGAATGAGGAAGCCAAAAGTGCGACTAGAGTTCCCCAATCCTGACGCAGGTTTTGAAGTATATATCCTCGAAAGGCTATTTCCTCACCAAAAGCCACAAAGGTGTAGAAAGATGCGTAGCCTAATAGGACCCCGATGAGGGTCATCGGTGGTCGCCGCTGCCAGGCGAAGCCTTGAAGTCGCACCCATCCCAGTGCCCACTCCAATCCGAAGATGAAAGCCATGAGGAGAAGGCCGACAGCTAAGCCTGTGCCTATCTCTCTTTTCCACCTTTTGCTCCTTCGCAGGCCCAGCCCCAGGAGTGTATCTTTATCGAGGAAGCGGCGGAAAGCCCAAGTGATAAATAGAACCGCCAATAGCGATGCTAGAGCGGCGAGGGTGAGCAAAGAGAGGGGCATTAGAGCGATCTCCTCTACCTTGTGGGAGAGAAGATAGGCACCGTATATTGGGATTTGGGCCAGGAGTTGGCCCACGAGGTAGGCTGCCAAGTAGAGGAGAACCCGCCAGGTGGGCCGCAGCCGGCCATCCTTGACGAAGAACCCCATGGAGGCTCCTTAGAGGGGATAAAGATTACTCTTCTGGCCTTCCGGGCACCTCGTGGCAATGGCGGCAACGGGCCTCATAGGCCTCACTAGCCCCCACCAGGATAATGGGGTCATCGTAGGAGGCAGGGCGCCCATCTATAAGCCGTTGACTGCGGCTAGCGGCATGGCCACAGACCACGCAGATGGCTTGCAGTTTATCCACCATCTCCGCCTCGGCCATCAAGTGAGGCACAGGGCCGAAAGGCTCACCTCGGAAGTCCATATCCAGGCCAGCCACTATCACTCGCTTGCCGCTATCGGCCAAGATGCGGCATACGTCGGCCAATTGGCGGTCGAAGAACTGGGCCTCATCGATAGCCACCACGCTGGTCTTAGGCCGCACCAGTTCCAGGATCTCCTCTGCTTTCTGCACGCTCTGGGCTTCGACATCCAGGCCACTATGGGCGGTGATCTTCACTATGGAGTACCGGTCGTCAAGCGCGGGCTTGAAGACCTGGATTTTCTGCTTGGCTATCCGGGCTCGCCTCACGCGACGAATCAGTTCCTCCGTCTTGCCGCTGAACATACCGCCGCAGATCACCTCCACCCAGCCTCCCTCTCTTCTCCGATCCATAGAAATCCCCCCATAGAAAAAGGGCAGGGAAAAACCCTGCCCTTAAGGGCCAACCCTAACTTTAGCCTCCTCCGGTCTTGCCTTTTCCCTTCGCCCTCTCTTCTCTCTTCTCCAAGCGACGCATAAACCGCTCCACCTGGCCAGCGGTATCGACGATCCGCTGCTCGCCGGTGAAGAAGGGGTGACAAGCGGAGCAGATATCGGTCTTGATGACCGGCTTCGTCGCTCCCGTGGTGAAGGTGTTGCCGCAGCCGCAGATTACCTGGGCCTGGGGATAATAGTCGGGATGAATACGTTTCTTCATTCCACGGGCTCCGGGTAAACGCTCACCCGCTTCTTCTGGCGGGAGACGTTCTCGAATTTGACGTAGCCGTCAGCGGTAGCGAAGAGGGTGTAATCCTTGCCGATCCCCACGTTGTTACCGGGATGGAAGGTGGAACCCCGCTGGCGAACGATGATATTGCCCGCGCGCACCCGCTGGCCATCGAACCGTTTCACGCCCAACCGCTTGCCTTCACTATCCCTGATATTGCGGCTTGAGCCGCCGCCCTTCTTATGTGCCATCTCTCTTACCCCTTCTCTAAAGCCTTCTTGACCTCTTCCAACGACTTAGGGCCGAAGCCAGAGATACCAAGAAGCGCCTCGTCTCCCTTCTCCAACCTGGCCCGTAGCGCCTCCACGCTGGTTATCTCGGCTCCCCGGAGGAGGTTAATCGTCCGGACGGAGAGGCCCAATTCCTCCAGAAGAGTAGCCTCCTTCTTCTTGGTAACCCTCTTGGGCTTGGCTCTCTCTGGCGCCTCTTCTTTGGTTAGGATGCTCTCGATGGCTAGGCGGGTGTACTCCTGGCGATGGCCGTGCTTCCTTTGATAAGGACTTCGCCTCTTGAACTTAAAGACGATGACCTTCCTGC
>CAZERB010000075.1:0-5631 GCA_964514645.1 uncultured Anaerolineales bacterium | reverse complement strand
GACTATTACCGTTGCCTTTCGCTCCGCAAAAAGCAGAAGGAAGCCCTGATGAGGCAACTATCCTTGGCTAGGGAGTTTCCGTGAAGGATCCCTGTGGGAAAAGAAGCCTGTCATCCTCCATGACCGAGAGGCCCACGATGACCTACTGGCCATGGTAGAGGAGCATGGAGAGGGGCTCGTAGGGGTCTTCCATTGCTTCTCTGGCCATCTTCCGTAAAGGATCCCTGTGGGAAACGATGGCGGAGAGGTGTCTTCCTTACAGGATCCCGTGGGAAGAGATGGGGTTTTATATCTCCATCGCCGGGCCAGTGACATACAGGAACGCTAGTCGATTACAGGAACTGGCTCGCACTCTGCCCCTGGAGAGGTTGCTTCTGGAGACCGATTCCCCCTTCCTTTCTCCCTTTCGGGGAAGGAATGAGCCGGCCAATGTGAGGGCCGTAGCCCAAAAGATCGCCGAGCTAAGAGGTCTCTCCTGGGAAGAGGTAGCCCGAACGACGACGGGAAACGCAGCGCTCTTATTCGGCTTGTAGAAAGGTAAGTATGAGAGAAAAGACCATCTCTTCCAACCGTTTCTCTTCCATCCTCAGCCCTATTCGGGAGGAGTTGCGCCAGGTGGAGGCCAGGATGGGAGAAGCGGTCATCACCGACGAAGAGCCCTTGACCGCCATATTGAGAGGCCTCTTCATCAGCGGGGGAAAGCGGTTGCGGCCGGCTTTGACGATCCTAGCCTCCAAGTTTCGGCAGTCGAAGACAAGCAAGGTAGTGGCCCTGGCCGCGGCGGTGGAGATGCTCCATACCGCCACTTTGGTCCACGATGACATGATCGACAACTCGTTCATACGGCGGGGCAACCCCACTCTGAACGCGGCTTGGGATGATGGGGTTGTTGTCCTAGTGGGGGACTACCTCTTTGCTCGCTCGGCGGCTCTGGCTGCGGAGACGGCGAACCCGCGCATCATTTCCCTTTTCGCCAAGACCCTCATGCTCATCTGCTCCAGCGAACTGAGGGAAGCGTTGAGCATAGCAAAACCGAACCGGAAGGATTACTACTGGCGCATCTCCAAGAAGACGGCCTCCCTTTTCGCTGCTGCTTCAGAGGGTGGCGCTCTCTTAAGCGAGGCATCGGAAGAAGAAATTCAGGCCCTGAGAAGTTATGGCTATAACTTAGGGATGGCTTTCCAGATCATGGACGACATCTTGGATTTCACCGGCGATGAGGAGGAACTGGGCAAACCCATCGGCAGCGATCTTCGTCAAGGGGTCATCACCTTGCCGGCCTTATACTTCTTGGAAGAGAACCCTGATTGGGAGAGCGTGGAGAGGATCCTAACGGGCGGGGAGGAAAGGGAAGAGCATATCCACTCTCTGGTGACCAAGATAAAGGGTTCGGGGGCCATTCGATCTTCTGAAGCCGAGGCCCAGAGTTTCACGGAAAAGGCCAAGGAGGCGCTCTTAGTCCTACCAGCCAACGAGCACCGGCAGGTGATGCTGGAGTTGGCTGACTACCTCATGGTTCGCCGATCCTGACCCCTTGCCCGATTCCCCTCAGGAGCCCATCCATTTAACATTTTCCCTGAAGGCCTTTGGAGGCGGAAGGTATGAGCCGCTGCGATCTCTCTATAGTGATCATCAGCTGGAATGTGAGAGACCTTCTGCGACGTTGCCTCGATTCCATCCGAGAGAGCCTAAAAGGTGAGAAGGGGGAAAGCCTCTTGGTTGAGACCATCGTCTTCGATAACGGTTCCGCCGATGGCAGTGGCGATATGGTGCGGGAGGGTTTCCCCTGGGTGCATTTGATCGAAAGCGAGGTTAATCTGGGTTTCACCAAGGCGAACAATCTAGCCATCGCCCAGAGCGAGGGGTGTAATATCTTGCTCCTCAACCCCGACACCGAGGTAGTCGGCGACGCCTTAGCCACTATGGTGGCCTACATGGAGTCCCATCCTCGAGTGGGGGCTCTGGGCCCTCAACTTTTGAGCCCCGATAGAACTATTCAATCTTCCCGGCGACGCTTCCCTACCTTGGCTACCGCCTTCTTGGAAAGCACGGTGCTACAACCCTGGTTTCAGGGAAGCGGGATCCTAAGGAGATATTATGTCTTAGACAGACCTGACAACGAGGTCCAACCTGTCGACTGGGTAGTGGGGGCTGCTCTCCTCATCCGTCGGGAGGCCCTCCATCAGGTGGGCCCTCTGGATGAGGAGTTCTTTATGTATTCGGAAGAGTTAGAGTGGTGCTATCGGCTCAAGGCCCAAGGATGGGAGGTGGCTTATCTCCCCACTGCCCAGGTGGTACACCAGGAGGGGAGAAGCAGTGAGCAGGTGCTCCCTCTTCGCCATATCCATTTCCAGCGAAGCAAACTCCTTTTCTTCAAGAGGCATTATGGGTGGCGAGGGGAGGTTTTGCGCTGGTTTATCCTTTCCACCTACTTCTACCTTTTCCTTTTGGAGGGGCTCAAGTGGCTGGTGGGACATAAGAGGCCCCTCCGGAGAGAGCGGATGGCTGCCTACTGGCAGGTTCTCCGCTCAGGCTTAAAGTAGGCCATGGACCTCTGCTTGATCACAGGGGAGTTCTCCCCCATGGTAGGAGGTATGGGGGACTATACAAAGGAGTTGGCCAAAGCCCTGGCAAACTCTGGCCACCGGGTGAGCATCTTGACCTCGGTTCTGGGCCAGGAGGGAGGCGAGGGTTTTACCTTGTATCCTCGGGTCTCCAAGTGGGGCTTCTCCTCTTGGAGGGCTATCCTCACCCTCATAAAAGAGATAGAGCCCCAGATACTCCACCTTCAATATCAGGCCGCGGCCTACGGGATGCACCCGGCGATAAACCTCCTCCCTTGGCGCCTCCGTCTAATTCGCCATCGCCCTTTCCTCTTCGCCACCTTTCACGATCTCCGGGTGCCCTATCTCTTCCCCAAGGCAGGGCCGCTTCGCCGTTGGGCGATAGCCGCCTTGGCTAAAGGGTGCAATGGGGTCATAGTTACCAATGTAGGAGATGAGGTGGAGGCCAGAGGTTATGGCCTAAAACCTTATCTTATCCCCATCGGAAGCAATATCAGCCCCCGTCTTCCCCCAGGATACGACCGTGAGGAGTGGCGGGCCCGATGGGGCATCAAGGAGGAGACCCTGCTTTCCTACTTTGGTCTTCTCCATGAGAGCAAGGGGGTAGAAACCCTCTTTCGAGCCTTAGCGCGACTTTTAGAAGGGGGGAAGAGGGTCAAACTTCTCATGGTGGGGGGTAAGGTAGGGGCTAGCGACCCCACAACTACCGTTTATGCCCAGCGGATGGAGGCGCTTTCGCGGGAGTTGGGGCTTGGAGGCCACCTCCTTTGGACAGGGTATGTGGGTGACGAGGAAGTCTCGGCCAACCTTTTGGCCTCCGATATATGTGTGCTCCCTTATAAAGATGGGGTCTCCTTACGGCGGGGGAGCCTGATCGCCGCTCTGGCTCATGGCCTGCCCATCATAAGCACACGACCCACTATCGAGGTGAGAGAATTGCTAGAGGGGGAGAATATCGTCCTGGTGCCGCCCGACGATGTAGAGGCACTGGTGGCTAAGATCCAGGAGTTAGCCGCCTCAGAGGGGCTTCAACGCCGGCTGGGGCAGGGGGCCAAGAGGCTGTCCGAGTCTTTCAATTGGGAGAGGATCGCGGAGGAGACGGTCGCGTTCTATTCTTCTCTTATGGGTTTGCAATGACCTGGGGCAGAAAGGGGGTTCAAATCCAGAGACGCCTGACCATCTTCCTGGGCCCAGGAGGAAGCCACGCAGTAGTCATCCTATTGTTTATAGGCTATTCTATTCTCTTCTCCTATCTATCTATCAGGCAACACGACTCTCTACAGACACATGCATTCGATCTGGGCTTCCCGGACCAAGTAGTGTGGAACACCGCCCACGGCAGGCCCTTCGCTTGTAGCTTCAGCACCTGGACCACAAACTTTCTCGGAGAGCATTTCTCCCCCATTTTGGCGCTCCTTGTGCCCCTATACTGGATCTGGTCGGACGTACGGACTCTCTTGATAGTACAGACAGTGGTCATCGCCCTAGGAGTATTTCCTGTCTTCTGGCTGGCCAAGGAGCGGTTGAAAAGCGATCTGGCGGGCCTCTCCTTCTCGGCAGCCTACTTGCTTTTCCCAGCCCTGGAAGCGGCTAATTTGTTCGATTTCCACGCCGAGACCCTGGCTCCCCCTTTCCTCCTCTTCGCTTTTTACTATATGGAGAGGCGAAGGTACAAGATCTTCCTTCTCTTTGCTATATTAGCCATGGCTTGTAAAGAGGTGATACCGCTCTCGATATCTATGATGGGGCTTTATCTCACCTTCGTGAAACGGGAGTGGAAGGTGGGATCTTTGGCCATTGTAGGAGGACTGGCTTGGTTTCTAGCCGCCCTATATTTTGTCATCCCCCATTTCATTACCCAAGGGAGATCTCATTTTCTCCCTTATTATGCCTATCTAGGTGAGGGGCCTTTGGAGATCGCTATTACCGCAATTACAAACCCTCTCCTCATCTTGCGAATCGTCTTGACTCCCACGAAGGTGAAATATCTCTTCGATTTATTGCTTCCGGTGGCTTTCACCTCCCTCTTTAGCCCCCAGACATTCGTTTTACTTCTCCCTTCCCTGGCTCTAAACCTTCTGAGCAGCTATCCCCCTATGAGCGTGCTGGAAGAGTTCCATTATGCTGCCCCTTTGGTTCCCTTCGTCATTATCTCCAGCATCTACGGAGTGGAGTTTCTAGTTAGGCGGGTGACCCTTCCCCATCTTGATGAAAAAAGGTCGCTTTACCTATTCTCTGGCGTGATCTTTCTGGCTAGCCTCCTCCACCATCATTATCATGGCTTCACGCCGTTGGCTCGCCATTTTCAGGCTCCCGTGGTTACGGCTCGTGACCGGCTGGCCCCTCAGTTGATGGCCTCAATCCCAAAAGAAGCAGCGGTTTCTGCCCAGTCTAATCTATTCCCCCATCTATCCCAGCGCGAAGCCATCTATCTCTTTCCTGACCCCCGGACGGCTAAGGCGGAATATATCATCCTAGACACGCAAGGTGAGAAATACCCTTTGGATGACGACGAATATGAGAAATCCTTGAACCTCCTCCTCTCATCTCCAAAGTACGCTCTAGTTTCTGAGATCCAAGGCTTTCTTCTCTTTCGAAGTAGCGATAAGGCCGACATCCAATATCCTCTCACTGTCGAGTTCAAGGAAGGGATCGCCCTACTGGGGTTTAATGTGGCGGTCGAAGATAGCCGAGGCGCTTTCTCAGAAGAGATGCTCCCGCTGAGGCTCGGTGACAAGGGTGGGAGGGTACGACTTACCCTCTGGTGGAAAGCGCTAGCCCCCATTGAGGAGGACTACACGGTTTTCACTCACCTTTTAGATGGCGAGGGAAGGTTGATAGGGGGGCAAGACAGCATGCCGGCGAACGGTTGGCGGCCTACTAGCGGCTGGAGAACAGAGCAGGTGGTGAGGGACATCCACTACATCCCCTTCGAGGCAGGGGAGGGTTTAGGGGAGATCATCATCGAAGTGGGGCTTTATGATTTTGAAACGGGTCGGCGATTGGAAGTCAAGGATGGTCAGGACAAAGTGGTCCTTGGTTGGTTGCCAGAGTAGTGCAGATGTGA
>CAZERB010000074.1:0-5669 GCA_964514645.1 uncultured Anaerolineales bacterium | reverse complement strand
AACGGAGGTTGTAGAGGCCGGTGAGGCCATCGGTGATGGCCAACCGCTGGGTCTCCTCATAGAGGTGGGCGTTCTCGATGGCCACGCCAATATGGCTGCTAAGGGTGTGGAGGAGCAGCAAGTCATCCTCTGTTAGAAACCTGCATTCGTCACACTCCACGTTGAGGACGCCAAGGACGGTCTCGCCACTTTTGATAGGCACGCAGATTTCGCTAGTTATATCGGGGTAAGAGGGGATATAATCAGGGTCTTGGGAGACGTCACGGATGAAGGCGGGCTGTCCGGTCCGGGCTACGCGACCTACGACTCCACGCTCTAGGGGTATCGCTTCGAGAATAGTCTGAGCATCGTACCCGACGTTAGCCTGGAGTCGTAATCCCTCGCCTTCCAACAGGTAGATGTCTGCTAAGCGATAGTCGAAGGTCCTAGAGAGTTCCTCCACCACGCGCTGGAATATCTCCTTCAGATCGAGGGTGGCGTTGATGGCCTCTGCCACTTTATGGAGGACTGTGGTCTCCGCCAACCTTTTTTGGGTCTCCTCGTAGAGCCGGGCGTTCTCGATGGCGATGGCCGCCTGGGCGGCGAAGGCCAGTGCCAGATGGGCGTGCTCTTCGGTGTAAAAGCCAGGCACCTTCTTATCCAGGGCGATCATCCCGATCAGACGGTCGCCGAACAAGAGCGGCACTCCCAGCCAGGCGCGGATGCCGGCCTGGGCGTGGGGCTTCTTGCGGAAATTGCTGTAGACAGCCGGAGCGTCCTCCACGAAGAAGGGGGCTCGGCTGGCTACCACTTGGCGGTTAGGGTTGTCGCTATCCAGGGGGAAGGAGATGCCCAGTAGTTCGTCGAGGTTGGGAAAGCCATGGCCGCCTATGATCTCCAGGCGGTCTCCCCTGAGGAGCTGCACCGAGGCGCTGTCATAAGGCACCACCTTATGCAATTCGCTCAGGATCGACCCGAAGACCTCTTGTAGGTCGAGGGTGGCGCTCAGCGCCTGGGCTGCTTGGTGTAACGTCTCTGCTTCTTGCCGCCGTTCCCGCTCCTCCTCGTAGAGCCGAGCGTTCTCGATGGCGATGGCCGCTTGGTTGGCGAAGAGAGTCGCTAGTCGAAGGTCTCCTTCCTGGAAGATATTACCAGGAGCATGCGCGATGTAAAGAACACCAAGTAGATCATCGCCATGCTTCAGGGGGACACCAAGGCTTCCGGCCATAGCCTCTCCCTCCCATTGGGGCGATCTACCTTCCCATCGCTGATAATCGTCTATAAGAAGAGGCTCTCCGCTCTGGGCTACCTTCCCTGATAGACCCTCGCCCAGGGCTAATCTGGTTCCCGTATAATCTTTGCTCAGGCCCTGATGGACAATCAATTCCAGTTCTTGTCTTTCTGGGTGGTAGAGGTAAAGACCTCCGCCGTTCGCGCTCAATAACTCTATGGCTCTAAGGAGGGTGGTCTTTAAGAGAGCATTCAAATCCAGGTGAGAGGTCACGTCCAGGGAGACATCATAGAGGGCCGCCAACTCCTCACCGCGATGGCGGATCTCCTCCTCCGCCTGTTTGAGTTCGGTGATATCTCTGGAGATACCCAAAAGACAGACCACCTCTCCGTTTTCATTAGCAATGGGCATTTTGTGTTCTGAGACCCAGACTATCTCGCTGGTAGTGCTGCTGGGGACTTGCCATTCTCTAGCAACGACAGGCTTGCCAGATTGCATGATGTGCTGTTCTTCGTCGTAGAACCTTTGGGCATCCTCCTTAGGGAAGATATCGAAGTCGGTTTTGCCGATGGCCTCTTGTGGGTTGTCGAGGCCCAACAGCAGTTGGGCGTGGGCCTTATTGGTTCTGATGAAGCGAGATTCTCTATCTTTGAAGAAGATGTAATCGGGTGAGCTATCCATGAGGGTTTGCAAGAGGTCGCGCTCATAGGCCAGGGCTTCCTCCGCCTGCTTGCGCTCGGTGATGTCGCGGACGATCACGAGGTCGGCGGCTTTCCCTTGGTATGTGATTATACCTGCGTTTAACTCGGCATATAACTTACTGCCGTCCTTGCGCTTGAGTACCGTCTCGTATATCGGTGGGACTTCCTTGCCCGCCATGCGCCGCTTGTAGCGATCAACCACTTTGGGAAGCTCATCGGGGTGGACATGATCGGTAAACGGGGTGCCAATAACCTCCTGAACGGTGCCACCCCACATTTCTGCCAAACGTGGGTTGGCATATCTTATTATTGTGTCCTGAATAATAATAATGCCATCATTCGCTCGCTCAACCAGGTTGCGATATTTGTCTTCGCTCTCCCGCAGTGCCTCCTCCGCCCGCTTGCGCTCGGTGATGTCTCGGAGTACCCCCCGCGTGCCTACCAGATGTTCACCGTCATAGACAGGAATAGAACGATCTTCCAAATATACTAATGATCCATCTTTGCAGCGCCACCATGCTCTCCAGTCTGGTATATCTGTCACCCCCTGCGATAGCAGTTGTTCAAAGGCGTTTTCCTGCTCAGCGAACTCCCCTTCCTGAATTACCTGGGACAAAAAGGCCTGTCGTCCTCCCATCTGTTGAATGTCTTCCATCGTATATCCCAGCAGTTTCTCAAATGCAGGGCTCAAATAAGTGAATTCCCGCGTCTCTCCGTCTATGTTGTACAGCACGTCCTCGATGGATGTGATGATCCGCTGGAAGTTCTCCTCCGATTTCTGCAGCACCTCCTCCGCCCGCTTGCGCTCGGTGATGTCCCTGGCGATGCCAATTATCTCGACAACCCTTCTCCCTTTCTTGACCGGCCTGCCCAGTAGTTCGACAGGTACTCTTTCGCCATCTTTAGCAATCATTTCGATCTCGATGGGAGGGGTAGGTTGTCCTCTCAACGCCCTCTGGAACATATTGAGGCAGGCTGGGATATACTTGGCGGGCAGCAACTCTCTGAAATGCTTACCCACTAACTCCTCTTCGCTATAGCCCGAGATCCTCTCCGCCGCTGGGTTCACGAAGGTGAACCTGCCGAGCAAATCCAGGGTGAAGATCGCATCGGCGGCGGTCTCTAACAGGGCTTTGTATTTACCATCAATCTCCAGTCTTTCGTCTTTCTTTTCACCCTTGGTCATGATCCCTCAATCCATCCTGAGCCGTGAACGTTTGCATGAAATTGACTCCCTAACGCAGAGAATAGCCGATTTTGACGATCTTGTCAGTATAGTATCCCACCTATCAGAGTGGGTTTCGCACACAGGGTGATGCAGTGGCCCTCACCACCGCGGCCCAGATGTCACCCAAAGAAAAGCCTGCTTCGCGAGGCGCCGTTGAAAGCAGGCACAAAGAATCCTCGCTTTCGGCGGCCTGGCGGTCATTGCTCCCTTGGGGAACTTTAGACCCATGGCTTTGCGTCCCCACCTTTCGATGGGTTTGCTCTTATCGTCGCGAGAAGGCATCAATCTGTGTTCGTTTTAACTTTATCACTTGCACATTTGAGGGTCAATAGCGAAAAGGTACTAGGCGTGGAGAACAAATCGAGCGTAAGGATTACCAAGGGGTAGGCGATTCTTGGGAACGTTGCACCCCGAGAGCAATCCTGAAAGCGGTACGGCTTCCTTTCCTAGCCTGAATGTAGAATATGCTCCCGCTGTGGGGAGCATATAGTGAAGGCTTGGGACTTAGGATGTTCAGGTCTCTGAGGCCACTACGAAGGCTATAGCATACTTTTGCGAATGGGAGAGGCTGATGGCGAAATCGGTTAGTCCTAGAGCATGGGCGCGCTCTAGGGCGGAGCCGTGGAGATAAACCTGGGGCTGGCCGAGGGGGTCGGGGAGGATCTCCATCTCCTGCCAGGTTAGGCCATGTATCCCCGTTCCCAGGGCCTTGGAGATCGCTTCCTTGGCGGCGAAGCGAGCGGCGATTTCCGCTACCCTCCCCCGACAGTGGTCGACTTCGGCCCGGGTGTAGATGCGCGCAAGAAAGCGATCGCCAAAGCGTTCAAGGGCCTTGGCGATGCGCTCGATCTCTACTATATCTACCCCTACCGATAACACAGATCGCCCCTTTAGGAGGCGGCCTCTTTAGCCTCGGCGACGAGGGCGGGCCCTTCATACCCCCGACCCACGCCCCGGTAGATGAAGCCTAGTTGGCCTACCTTCTGAGGGTCGTATATATTCCGACCATCGATGAGGACAGGCTCTCTCATCAGTTCCTTTATGCGCACCATATCCAGGTGTTGGAATTCATTCCACTCCGTGACTACAATTAGAGCGTCGCTCCCCTCAGCCACCTGATAGGGGTCAGCGCAGTAGGTGACATCGGGCATGATCCCCTTTGCCACCTCCATGGCCGCCGGGTCGTAGGCTTTTATGCGTGCGCCCTCATTGGTCAAAAGGTGGATCATCTCGATTGAGGGGGCCTCGCGCATATCGTCGGTGTTGGGTTTGAAGGCTAGCCCCAATATCCCGATGGTCTTCCCATGTAAGGTGCCCACTACCTCTCGGAGGGTCTGTATGATCCGTCTTTTTTGATCTCGGTTGATCTCCATCACTGCCCGTAAGAGTTGAGGGTGGCAGCCGTGGATGGAGGCCATATGCTCGAGGGCTTTCACGTCCTTGGGGAAGCAGGAGCCACCCCAGCCCAAGCCGGCATCTAGGTAGTCCGAGCCGATCCGTTTGTCATACCCCATCCCTATGGCTACCTCTTTCACATCGGCCCCCAATTTCTCGCAGATGAAGGCGATCTCGTTGACGAAGGAGATGCGGTTGGCCAGATAGGCGTTGGAAGCGTACTTGATCATCTCTGCGGTGCGCAAGTCGGTGATCATGATGGGAGCCCTCAGAGATAGATAGAGTTGGGCTACCTGTTCAGCGGCCTCACGGTTGGTGGAGCCCAGGACGATCCGGTCAGGGTTGAGGAAATCGCCGATGGCCGCCCCTTCCCGCAGGAACTCGGGGTTGGAAACGACGGCGAATTCGATCTCTGGATCGGCATACTCCTCCACGATCTCGGCCACCCAGTCGCCGGTGCCGATGGGCACGGTGCTCTTGTTGACGATGATGAGGGAGTGGTCCATGACCTTAGCGATCCCCTCCGCCGCCATACGGATATATTTCAGGTCCGCCTCTCCCTCAGCACCGGAAGGGGTATCCACGGCGATGAATACGAACTCGGCCTCTTTGATCCCCTCGGGATAAGAGGTGGTGAAACGGAGGCGGCTGCTTTGGGCGTTGCGTCGTACCATCTCCTCCAAGCCGGGCTCATAAAAGGGGAGAGTGCCCGCTTTAAGTTTGGCGATCTTCTTCTCGTCGATATCGACGCAGATGACCTGGTTGCCCAGGTCAGCGAAACAGGTTCCGGCGACTAACCCTACATATCCAGCGCCGATAACACAGATCTTTCTCATGGGAACACCTCAATGGAAAAGAGATAGGCAAACGGTATCATATCACAGGCTTTCCCCCTTTTCAACCCTTTCGACGATCTCGGCAGCCCTCTGGCCCAACCGAACGCTGTAGTTCATCCCTCTGTCCTGAGGGTAGATCTGGCTGGTATTGGCTAGGTAGAGCCCTTCGACGGGCGTCCAGAGAGGGGGGATCCTTTCTGAATAGTCACAGGTTATGATCGGCTGGGCGGCATCGGCCCGGAATAGCCAGAGTTCCTCTATCCAGCCTTCATCGAAGGCCGGGTTTATTCTCTTCAGGA
>CAZERB010000073.1:4238-5701 GCA_964514645.1 uncultured Anaerolineales bacterium | reverse complement strand
GGAGTGAGACCCACTCCCCAATTCCTGGCCTTCCAAGCCTGGCCTTGAATAATGCCTTAGGGTTGTTTTAGGTTCAGCCTCACCTCTCTTTCTACCTTCGCAAGCCTAAGCGGGCTATGATCTCCTCATACCGCGCTCGACCTGTCTTATTCAAGTAATCGAGATGGCGTCTCCGCCGCCCCACCATCTTGATCAACCCCCGGCGCGAGTGTTCGTCGTACTTATGCACCTTGAGGTGCTCCACCAGTTGGTCGATCCTAGTGGTAAGGAGGGCTATCTGGACCTCCGGCGACCCAGTATCCTTCGGGTGCAACCGATGTCGCTCGATGATCGACCCCTTCTCGCCCTTGCTAAACCCCACTGCTACTCTCCTAAATACCAATATTATCATAAATTATATCACAGATAATCCCCTCATGCAAATAGAGGCTTGACCTCGAGGTTGTGTTCACCATTTAGCACCTGGCTCACCTTGCGTAAGGTTTGCTCCCTAGGTGCCTTCCTCTGCAATCACTCCTCCTCTTGGCGTTCCGTCGGCGGATGACCACCAAGAGCCAGCGACGAATGGCGGCGGCCGCTTCGATGCCCTCCGGGAACCCAAAGAAGCCTGGAAATGATGCGGTGTGGGCATCTGTCATACAGGCCAAGCCAACCAACTCAAAGCAATCCGCATCCAGTATAATGCCAGACCATTTGAACGCCTGCCCATCTTCCGGGCCTATGACCACATTTCGGCATCGCGATTCACTAACGGCAATTGTCGAGAGGTGCTCTTTAGGCTGCCTTCGAGGACCTGGACATGCCCTACGATTGGTGTGCATCGCTCATCCCTATGCAAAGAAAACAAAACGGCTGGCCATGGAGGAGATCGGGATAGATTGAGATGGGTGATCATGGCTTTAGTTGGAGCGGTATGCCTGCGACCATCAAATAGACCTCGTCAGCACGTTCGGCGAATGCTTGATTTACTTTGCCTAAGAGATCACGGTAGAGGCGCCCTAACCTGTTGGCCGGAACTAGGCCCAGCCCCACTTCATTGCTGACTACAATAGAGTAAGCCCTCGCGGTATTAACGGCCCCCATCAACTCTCGGAGTTCCAGATCAAGCCGCTCTTCAAGGAGCGGCACATCAACTGCCTCAGGGTCACTCTCCGCGGTAGACTCGCCAATTACGTTTGAGACGAGGAGGGTCAAGCACTCCAGCACCACGACCTGAGCATTGCCAATTTCCTCCAAGATCCTCCTACCGACATTGACCGGCACCTCCAAGGTGCGCCAGTTTGGAGGTCTATTTCTGCGATGTTCATCGATCCTTCGCCTCATCTCCTCGTCGTGGGCTTCTCCCGTAGCCACGTAAAGCACTCTCTTACCTAATTCTGCGGCTAGTTTCTGGGCGAAGCGGCTCTTGCCACTGCGCGCTCCGCCGAGTACGAGGATGCATCTCTTCTCCAAACCTGCCTCCC
>CAZERB010000073.1:0-4138 GCA_964514645.1 uncultured Anaerolineales bacterium | reverse complement strand
TTGAAGAGGGGGCCATCGACGACAAGGGTGTGATATTCACCAGCCTCGCCGCATATGGAGATATTGAATCTTTGTTTAAGATCGGAAACTTGAGTAATGAAGGCGGAATTCAATTCCCTTCCAACCCATTCCTCACCGCAGAGTTCAGCCTTGACAGCAACTAGGACAGCCTCAAACCCAGCACCTATGAACTCCCACTATCGCTTCCTCTGGCGAACGCCTATGAAACCCTGTCATGAGCCACTGAACGCGGCCAGCGAGCGCCTTAAGTTTCCCCCTTTGGGAGCAGCCATATCTAGATCTCCGCCGCGCCAGGGTCTTGCTACCCCAGGGCAACACTTCTCAACCTCCTCGAAGGTCATTACTTCGATCTCGCCAAAATCGTTCTCTCGTAGTTCGTGGCAAAGCACCACTTCCACCAGATGAAACGAAGCGATTATCTCTGCCATAAGGCGGGCACAGTTTGGGTCGCTCGAATAAATCGCATCAATCTTCTCTCTGGCCAGACGGTCCCGCACCATCTCAGCCTGCACAACCCCTTCTGGGCTTAGGTCGACTTGGCTGTGGCCGTAGTATCGTTGAGCTCCTTCCTTGACTTTGCCGTGCCTCACGAGGAGCAACCTGGTCACTATCTTACTCCACTGGTGCGTATAGACTTACGTTTACTACCAACCCCACTCAGGGAGAAGAGAGATGAGGATGAGAGCGATAACCTCCGTGACTTCAATGATAGCACCGTAATTGTCTCCCGTGAGTCCGGCGAACCTGCGGCTCAAGAAAGCAGCAAGGACCATTGCTACCAGCCACACCCCAAATATTAGGGCTAAGCCCTTTGCTCTGAAGAGACCCAAGGATAAGACCAGCGTGACCAGCGTTGCTAGGATAAGGCTCCGCCTGCTTGTCTGCTCCTTGAATACCCTCCCCAGACCCTCGGGTTTGGCGTAGGGGAAGGCGAATATCGAACAGACCACTGCCCACCGGCTGAGGGCAGGCATGAGTACTAGTCCGGCCACTCTGAAAGGATCGGGAAGGCCGCTTAGGCAAATGTATTTGAGCAGCAGCAGGGAGAAGGCCCCCACCACCCCAAAGCTGCCCACTCGGCTATCACGCATCACCTCCCACCTCTCCTGTGGGGTCTTCGAACCGGCAAGCCCGTCGCAGGTATCGATGAAGCCGTCAAGGTGTAACACCCCGGTGAGCAAAATCAAGGCGACGAGCAAACCCATGTTCACCAAGGAGGGAGGCAACACCAAGCCAAAGAGCCAATTTAGGCCTACCAGGACAACTCCCAAGATAGCGCCAACTAGTGGGAAAAAGGCCCCAGAGCGGCCCACCTCTTCTGGACTTACTCTACGTCCTTCGGGCAAAGGAATCACCGTGAGAAACGCCAAGGCTATAAGGAAACTCACTCTTTCTCCTCGGAGAGCCCAGCCTGGGCGAAAGTGGCCATCTCGGCCAATATCTTTGTTGAAACTTCAGCGAGCGAGATGCCAAGGGCAGCGCCTGTCCCTTCTCCCAGCCTTAACTCCAGATCCAGGAGGGGTTCTAGCCCCATGTGGCGGAGCATTGCCCAATGTCCGACTTCTGCTGAAACGTGGGAGGCGATGAGATAATCTCTCAACCTCGGCGAGAGCTCAGTCGCAATGAGCGCAGCAGCACCGGAGATAAAGCCATCGATGACTATCGGGATGCGGTGGAAGGCGGCCCCGAGCATTACCCCCACCAGCCCTCCGATCTCAAAGCCACCAACTTTTGCCAGCACATCCAGAGGGTCTTTGGGGTCGGGCCGATTTACGGCCAGGGCCCGCTCAATTACCTCCACCTTATGAGCCATCCGGGCATCGTTGAGCCCTGTGCCTCTACCTGTCACCTCTCTGACAGACACGCCGGTTATGGCAGCGCAGATAGCACTGCTGGGTGTGGTATTGCCGATCCCCATATCGCCGGTGCCCACAATATCGAGGCCTCTCGATATTTCGGCTTCCACTATTTCGATGCCGGCTTCTATCGCATGGAGTGCTTCCTCTTGGCTCATGGCGGGCCCCTGGGCGATATTCCGGGTGCCGAGCGCTATCCTTTTCGAGATAAGTTGAGGATGCCACTTTAACTCCGTCGCTACCCCCATATCCACCACCACAACCCGGGCTCCTACATGGCGAGCAAGGACATTTATGGCTGCCCAGCCTCGGAGGAAGTTATAGACCATCTGGGCGGTTACCTCCTGCGGGTAGGCGCTGACCCCTTCGGCGACAACGCCGTGATCCCCAGCCAAGGTGATAATGGCTTTATGTCTGACGGTGGGCACTACCTCTCCCTTGATTCCAGCTATTTTGATCGATATCTCTTCGAGCCTCCCCAGGCTCCCCTTTGGCTTGGTCAACTGGTCCTGCCTCACTTTGGCGGCTTTCATAACCTCTCTATCAAGAGGTTTGATCCCTTTAAGAACATCTGTCAGAGATCTCAACACGTTTATTCCCCTATCCTTGGACAAAGGCCCTGTTCGGTTTTATTGAGGGAAGAGATGGGATGGGGTAGCAAAAGCTGCCTTCAAGAAATAGATTTCTCAGCCAAAGTCTCCCCTGAAGATTGACTAGTCGATTCCTCCGGACAAATAAAAATCCCCCTGCTCTGCGGACAGGAGGATTCATGCACTTGATCATCTTCCTCACCCCCTTTCTCCGCGGAGGCTTCAGGATAACTGGAGGCTGGCGTTCTGACTTCCGACAGTTCTATCGTCGATCACAGCAGGCGGGACTGTGCCGGAATCTCACCGGACTTGCTCTCCATTTAAGCCTCGGCTCACGCCTCGGCACCTCTCTATTCGGTTTTCAATACTGGCACTATTATACGGCAAGCTCGGCAGAAAAGCAACCCCCCTCTTTTCAGCGCTGGGCTGCTGGCTCAATCGGTTGGCGCAAAATGGAGGGAGTGCGGCCACTGGGCTGAGCGCGGGAGCGCCTCCTGGCCAGCAACAATAAGGAAGACGCCGCGACAAGAAGGCTATGGTCGTCTGAGGCCGGCCTGCGCTGGAGGATCACAATCTTGGGGTCTAGACTTGACAGCCGTAGCGAAATGTGCTATTATGTTTTGGCTTACCGCCCTATGACAATAGACTATCTATCGAGCACAATAGATGCAGGTCAGGATCGAACCCCATAGCCATTTCCCGGTCCATGCCCAGCTCAAGGAGCAGATCAGATTCCTGATCCTGAAAGGAGAGCTGGCGCCCGGGACCAGGTTGCCGGCCACCCGCCAGTTGGCCGGTTTTCTCCGTGTCAATCGCAACACCGTCCTTAAGGCCTATCAGGAACTAGCGCAAGAGGGTCTGATCGAGTGCCGACGAGGCCGAGGCTGTATGGTGGTGGAGCAGCCTATGGCTGTTGCCCAACCCGTCTCCGCCCCTCTGCTGGCGATCATTGACAGCGCCATCGAGCAGGCGGGCGAGCTCGGGGTTAGCCCGGATGACTTTGCCGCCTTCACCTACGCCCGGGCCGGGCAGCGCCGGGATGTCCGGGTAAAGCGCCGCCTTGTCTTTGTGGAATGTGCAGCACCCATCGCCACCGCCTTTGCCCAGGCCGTCCAGGAAAGGCTGAACGTGGAGGTGATACCGGTCGTCCTGGGAGACCTGCAGCAGCCCACGGCCGAGGTTGAAAGACGGCTTCACGAGGCCCATATGGTGGTTACAACCTTCTTTCACGTCCAGGAGGTTAGGAGGCTGCTGGCCAAGGCGAAGAAACAGGTGGTAGGTCTGGGGCTGAAGCCGCACCTGGAGAAGCTGATCCAGATCAGCGGGATTCCCCAGGGCACGCCTACTGCCATGATATGCGTTAGTGAGTGCAGTGCCCTGAATATGAAACGATCTCTGGAGAGTGCTGGCATCCAGGGCCTGGATGCCTCTGCCTGTGGCACCGACGACCCACTGAAACTGGCCGAGACGCTGTCGGGGCGCACCGTGGTCATCGCTTCCGACCTCGCCGCCGATGGGGTGCGGCCCCTACTGCAGCCTGGTCAGGAGCTGATCGTACTGGACTATTTGGCGCTGGACGAAGGTGGGATCAGCCTATTGAGGTCTATGGTTACAGAAGAGCCACCGGTAGCGTGAGGAGGTCCTAAAGGGGAAAGCCGGGCGATGCCCGGC
>CAZERB010000072.1:0-5702 GCA_964514645.1 uncultured Anaerolineales bacterium | reverse complement strand
AGCGTAAAGGTCACCCTCCAACGAAGGAGAAACCTTCCACCATATTCCGTAGCGGCTCCAGGAGATAATCTGGATAGATCCCCAGGAGAAGAGAGGTACCTACCAGGGTTACGATCATGAGCGTTACCAAGAGAGGCTCTCTACCCCCCGGGGGTATTTCCCCTCTTCCCAGTATAGGGGTGAGCGAACGGAGATAGCCCCATGCGATACCTAAGCCCCCCAGGATGAGTCCAAGAGTGTAGAGGGGGTTGTGGGGGAGGAGGGCGAGGTAAATTGGCCACCGGGTGGCGAACCCTGTGAGGGGGAAGCCGGCTAGGGTCAGCCCCCCAAAGATATACCCCAGAGTAGCCCAAGGGAGGGCCCTAGCGACACCCAAAGGCATGGCAGATCTCCCGCCACCATACCGCTCGCTTATGACCCCCCAACTCATGGCCACCAACGCTATAGCCAAGGATCGGTTGATCAGATGGGCCATAGCCCCGGCCACCCCTACTCCAGAGGCGGTTCCTAGGCCTACCAGGACGAGACCCAGGTTGCTCATCGTTCCATAGGCTAGAAGGCGTCCGGGAGCCCTCTCTAGGAAGGCGAAGACTCCCCCTCCCAAAGCGGTGACAAGGCCACCCACCAGAAGTAGGTCGAAGGCCTCGCTCTTCAACCAAGGCTGGCGATCAAGAAGCCCCACCATCAGTGATAGAGCCACTACCTGGTAGAAACCGAGGAGGAAAGTGGTCACCATAGGGGGAGCCTCTTGGGTCACTGCAGAGAGAAAGAGATGAAAGGGCACCACGGCCAGTAATATCCCGAATCCCAGGGTCAAAGCCGTCATCGCCAGCCGCGCGGACACCAAATCCTCCGGATAGAGGGCCACGAGATCGAAGAGATGCGTAGAGAAAATGAGAGAAGAGCCGGCAATGATCAAAGGGACCAAATACCCCATCGCCACCCTTGGATTCGCTCGTGGGCCCCCTTGGATCAGAAAGACGAGGATTATTCCCGCCAGCTCCAAGAGAAGGACTGCCAGGAGAAAGTTATCGACCATCGCCGAGCCGGCTAGGAGCCCCAAGACAATAAGAAGGAAGGGGAAAAATGACCAGCCTTGGGACAGGTGCCAGGAATAGAGGAAGAGGAGAACCGCCCCAGCGAAAAGAAAGAGAAGAAGCCACCGCCGCCAAGGGTCGAAAAGAAGCCCCCTTCCCAAGATCCAAACCGTCTGATCGGGAGGGAGGAGAAAGCATATGCCCGCTACTGCCAGACTGGTCCCCGCGGAAAGAAAAGCGGCGATAGTGGAGAAGCGACGGAAGAGATAAACCCAAGGCGCCATAATCCAAGGCACGACGATGATCCAAAGAGGGGTCATCTTTCCACCCCCCCACGGGCCAACTCCGCCGCCTTTAGATAGGGGATTGTCAGGGCCAAGAGGATATTCACCAAACCTAAGAGACCGGCTACCAGGAGGCTCCTCTCCCAGACAGTGAAGAGCAACTCGAAGCCGATCTCGAAGGTGAGGAGCCCCAAACCCATGCGGAAGGAGCCCCGACCTAGAATCACGGTCCAGAGCCCCATAGCCATCAGGAAGCCAGAAGCGAAGGCCAGGTGGGTCGGCACCCCTTCCCAGGGATTTTGGTGGAACAACCCATAGGCTACCAGCCCGATCAGCGCGGAACCTAGCAAGCGAAAGGGGAAGGAGGTAGTGAAGGTTCGCTCCTGGCTCGCTATTTTTGCAGGGGTTTTTCTTCGGCCCCGCCATGCAGTAGGGTAAAGGATAAAGAAAATCATCCCTCCCGTCGCTATCTTGGCTAAGGCGAGGGAAGGAGAAAGGGAGCCAGAGAGAAGAAAGCCCACCAGAACATACTGAATGAGAAGGGCTAAAAGGGAGATCCGCCACTCCTCAACTACTGCAATCAGACCGGCGGTGAAAAGCAGCCCCCAAACCAACTCTTCCGCTGAAAATAGCATCGATCCCTCACTTCCTTATCCCTACGGGATCCTGTAAGGACAGATCCCGAGGGAAAAGGGCTATCCTTCCAACAGGAAAAGAGCCACTATGAAAGCCAGGAGGAGGAGCCAGCCCAAAGACCCCCCCTCAACTACCATAACTACCGCTCTCAAGCCAGAGCATATCTTCGCTCCTATCCTCTCTAGGGCTCCATAGAGCCGCTCTAGATCCAGAAAAGATAACCGTTCCCAGAAAGGCCCGGCCCTAGAAAGCAACCGTTCCTCGAAATGAAAGATCAGGTAGCCCGAGAGAAGGGGTAAAACCATGGCCGCCCAGATAGGGAGGGAAAAGGGCATGCCCCACAACTGGGCAAGGGAAGGAAAAGACTCAGTGAGCGCCTCCGATCGCACCAAGGTGGTAGCCACTGGAGGGTGAAGCCCCAGGATAACCAAAGGTGCAGCCAAGAGACAGGGTGGGGCAACGGAGGCCCATCCCCCGCGCCCTTCCATGCCACAGTCAGGCCCGCGTGTGATGAAGCGAAGAAGGGGCGCGACGATCAAGGCTGAACTCAAGGCCCCTAGACCCACTATCAGCCCTTCGCCCTGCCGGAGGAGAGAGTCGTAGATCAGCCAGCGGGCGGCGAACCCCGCCGTCAGAGGGAGGCCACACAAAGAGGCTATCCCGATGCTCAAGGCAACCTTAACCATGAGACGCTGACGAGGGGTGCTGGGCAGCACTTCCATCCCCACCCGCAGAACGCTCAGAGCCAAAATCAGGCTTGCCGTTAGCAGCAGAACGGCCTGCCCAGCGCTCGTACCTCCAGCCAAGAGGCCCAAGGCTAATAGCCCCATCTGGCTTTGGGCCAGATAGAGGTAAAGCCTCTTCTCCCTCGGGATCTCCCACGGGATCCCTTTGGGACCTGTGGGATTTCGCCAGGTGGAGAGGGTCCCGTAGAAGAGGGCTAACCCGGCCAAGAGAAGGAGAACTGTTCTCTGAACCCCCACTAACTGAGGCCAGCCGTAGAAGGTCAAAAAGTAACCTCCAGTGGCCAAAGTGACTGTTTGCAAGGCGCTCCCTGATAGAAACGGTATCTCCTCCGCGGCGATATGAACCATATGAACCGGATATAGCCCCCAGCGAACCCAGGAGGCAAGAAGTATCAACAGGGCCAAGAGTTGGGGGCTCATAGGGGAGCCTTCTAAAGAGGCAGTGGCCAGGAGGGAGAAAAGAAGAGCCAAGCCAGCAGTGAAATTGATGACCATCGCCCTGGTCGCTGTGCGAGGTGAGGCCCCCTGGGCGAGGCCAAAGAGGATAGTCAAGTCCAAGAGCCCCCAGCCCAGATAGAGGGTAAGAGGGTTGTGAGAGAGGAGAAAGAGGAGCGCCCCAGCCGCTAAAAGCAAAATCGAAACGAGAACAGGGGCTTTTTCTCTCTCTGAGAATCGAACCCCTATACTCACCAGGAGGACGAGGGTGACTAGCAGGGCGAAAATCAAACCAGGTCCCCCGGCATAGAGGAGAAGGCCTGTCTCCTCTGGGCCGTGGCGAAGTAGGATGCCGGGGCGAGCAACCATGCCCACCGTAAAGAGAAAAGCGGCTGCCGCCGATGATAGCGCGAGAAGTCTAGCGTACCGAGGGCTAAAGAAGAAAACCAAGAGAGCACCCCCCAGAAGGGCGACTAAAAGCGCGAGATAGAGCATGCCTTCACCCCGAGTAATGATCTATTGTCCAATGACCTCCACCTCATCCCCTACTTGGGCGCTCAATAGATCTCGTGCGCTGCCGTTAACCACCGCCACTGCCAACTCCTCGGAACTATCGATATAAGCGATAACCTCCCCTTCCCGGCCGTCGGCGTAGGTTCGGGAAAGCCCAGAGATCTCCCGGTCTCGAACTTTCACCTTGATCTTTCTCAAAAGTAGCAGGTCTCGCCGATAGATGTTGGTCAAGAGGTTCCCGAAGCGATCGATATGAACCACCTTGCCCCTTAGTTTCCCCTCCCCCCTCTCTACCTGGGGAAGAGGGAAGATCACAAGATCGTTTACCTCTTCCCCGAAAGCGAAGAGCGAAACACCCAAGGAGAGGTGAGCGGCTACCGGAGCGAAGATATCGCGGCCATGGAAGACAGGGGAGATATGAGGCAGCCAGAACCTAGGGTTACTTATAGCGATGATATGAAGATCCTCAGAGCCACGGCGGACATCATGAACCACATAGGTGAGGAGGCCGTTGTCGGGGGCCACGAAGAAGGCCTCGGCGGTTTGAACGATCAAGGCTCTACGGTCGCTCCCCACGCCGGGATCGACAACTACCAGATGGATGGTGCCAGCAGGGAAATAGCGGTAATGGCGGGAGAGGACAAAAGCCGCCTGGGTGATCTTTTGCGGCTCGATGTCGTGGCTGAGATCCACTATCCTGACTTGAGGGTTTATGCCGTATATCACCCCCTTCATCACCCCCGCGTTGCCATCCTGCATCCCGAAATCGGTGGTCAAAGTTATGAGCCCTATGGGCTTTAAACCTGCCTCCTCATTTCGCAATTTGACGCTCCCTACTCCTTATATTATCATCACGCTGTGTAATTCTAACATTTTGCTCCTCTCAGTGCAACGAACCAAAAGTAGCCATGGAAGAAAAGGGCTTTCTGACCGAGGAAGAGATAGACCTTACTGGCCAGAAGAAGGCTAAGGAGTACGCTCGCCTCAGACACCGCCTGCTTTTGGCAGACCTGGCTCTGGGAGGTATATACCTCCTCGCCTTCCTCCTAGGGCCTTCCCAAGCCCTCAAGGCTTGGTCTATACACTTGACCACCAACCCCTTCCTAACCGTGGCCCTCTACCTTTGGGCCTTGGCTCTAATCTATGGGGTATTGCTCCTCCCTCTCGACTATTACGGTGGCTTCGTCCTCCCCCACCGCTATGGTCTCTCCACTCAGACCCATAAAGGGTGGGGGCTCGACCTTGCGAAGAGCCTCCTTTTGGGCCTCCTCTTGGGGACCCTGATCGTGGAGGTGATCTACTACCTCTTGCGGGCTTTTCCTTCCCTTTGGTGGTTGATAGCCAGCCTCGTTATCTTACTTCTTACCACCCTCCTTACCAATCTAGCCCCGCTCCTCATTCTCCCCCTCTTCTTTCGGCTTACACCCCTACCGGAGGGAGAGATAGCAAAGAGGCTGACCGACCTTGCGGAACGAGCGGGAACTAAGGTACGTGGTGTCTTCACCATAGATCTCAGCAGCAAAACCAGAGCCGCAAACGCCGCCCTCATCGGCCTGGGGAATACCCGCCGCATCATATTGGGAGACACCCTCTACGAGGGTTACACCCCCGAGGAGATAGAGACGGTCCTGGCCCACGAGCTGGGCCACCACGTCCATGGCGACATGGCCCGGGGCATCATCATTCAATCGGCGCTTATACTTCTGGGATTCTACTTCACTCACCTAGCCCTGAACTGGTGGTCCCCTCTTTTGGGCTTTGAGGCCCCTTACGACATCGCCGCCTTGCCCCTTTTCGCTCTGAGTATGGGCGCCTTTTTAGCCATAACCACCCCTTTATCCAACCTCTACTCCCGTTCCCGGGAAAGGGCGGCGGACCAGTACGCCTTAGAGATAACTCATAAGCCAGAGGCGTTCATCTCCATGATGATAAAGTTGGCCAACCAGAACCTGGCCAACGTAGAGCCCGAGCCTTGGGTAGAGTTTCTCCTCTACAGCCACCCCGCGATAAACAAGCGGATCCAGCAAGGGAAAGAGTTCAAGAGAGCCATG
>CAZERB010000071.1:0-5710 GCA_964514645.1 uncultured Anaerolineales bacterium | reverse complement strand
ACCCCCGAGTCCTCTTCCTCGATGAGCCCACGTTAGGTTTGGATCCCCAGACGCGCAACCTCATCTGGGAGTATATCCTGCAACTGAGGGAGAGGGAGGGGATAACTATATTCTTGACCACCCACTACATGGACGAGGCGGAGCACGCCGACCGCATCGCCATTATCGATTACGGCAAGATAGTGGCTCTGGATACCCCTGACAACCTGAGAGGTTTGGTGGGAGGGGATATCATCACCGTCAAGACAACGGATGACCAGTTGGCGGCGCGGGAGATCAGCCAGCGCTTTGGCTTCCAGGTGAATGAGGGTCAGAATGGCCTGCACTTCGAGGTGCAGAAGGGCGAGGAGTTCATCCCTCGTCTCGTGGAGCAGTTGCCGGTGGAGATCCTCTCCATCAGTTTGCGCCGTCCCACTCTGGACGATGTCTTCCTGAAGTTCACGGGTCGTCAGATAAGGGATGAGGAACTGAGTGCCAAAGATCAATGGAAGGCGCGAGCGAGGAGACGGGGGCGGCCGCACCCGTAGGTGATTGCTCTGTTTGATCACTTTCCAGGAGGTTCATATGCATAATCTGAGGGCTATCTATATCATATGGTACCGGGAGGTGTTGCGCTGGTGGCGCAATAGGAGCCGCATCGTGGGCTCCTTCGGTATGCCCATACTCTTCCTTTTCATCTTCGGGAGCGGCCTCTCTCCGGCTATGGGAAGTCTCACTCAGGGGATCGCCTCGGCCTCGCCGATGGTTCCTAAGGGTGTGGGCATCGACTTCGTCATGTTCATCTTCCCGGGCATCATCGGCATGAATGTTTTGATGAGTTCCATGATGTCTGGTATCTCCATCGTCTGGGATAGGGAGTTTGGCTTCCTGAAGGAGATACTGGTGGCCCCCATCAACCGGACGGCGGTGGCTCTGGGGAAGACGCTGGGCGGGAGCACTGTCGGGATGATTCAGGGGCTGCTCTTGCTCGTCCTCGCTCCTCTCATAGGTGTGAGCATCAGCGCGGGGATGGTGATCAAACTTGTGCCTCTCCTTTTCCTCATCTCCTTCAGCATAACCTCTCTGGGAGTCCTCATCGGTGCGCGGATGAAATCGACTGAGGGGTTCCAGGTGATCATGCAGTTCATACTTATGCCCATGATCTTCGTCAGCGGGGCGCTCTTCCCCATGAGGAACCTCCCGGTCTGGATGAACTTCTTAGTTAAGGTGAATCCGGTGACCTACGCCATCGACCCCCTCCGCAAGATCATATTCGAGGCCCAGGGGTTGCCGGCATCCGTGTTAGAGATGCTGCCCCAGGCCGGTCTAGGGGTGACCCTCTTCGGTCATGCGGTAAGCATGCAAGAGGATATTGCCATCATCGCCCTCTTCGGGGTGGTGATGATCGCCGTCGCCGTTTGGATGTTCAACATCCAGGATTAGATAGCCTAGCGCTCCTTGGCTGACCTCAAAATCTAAGCCCCCTTTGCTCTGGAAGGGGGCTTTATTTCACCAATTGTTCATTTGAACGATGCCCACTCACGAGCGCCGTTATTTAAGCCCTCTGGTGAAGGCCTCTCTTCGGAGTTCAGGTATGTGGCGGATAAAGATCACTCCTCCTACTAGGATGCCAAGGAGCAGTATCTGTGGAGGGCTATGGAAGGCCCAGAGTACGAAAGGCGCTGTAAGGGCAATGGCCGCCTGGGAGCGGGGGAAGTGGCGGAGGATGACCACCCAAGCCCCCCAGATGGCGACCATAACCAGGGCGGCAAGAGGCGCAAGGTAGAAGATCATGGCTATTCCTGAGGCCATGCCTACCCCTCCTCGGAAGCCCACATAGATGGGCCAGCAGTGACCTACTACAGCCATAGCACCGGCCACCGGTATGGCCCAGCCAGTAGGGTCGAGGGTCTGGGCTATCTTGATAGCCACTAAAGCCTTTCCCATGTCACCGAAGGCCACAAGGACGGCTGGAAAGAGGCCCACCATGCGCCAGGTATTTAGAGCGCCCATATGCTTACTCCCCCCGCGTCGCACATCGACCCCCTTGAAGAGGCGGCCAAAGATCACCCCGAAGGGGATGGAGCCCAGAAGATAGGCTATGATTCCCGCCACGGCCAGGCTTAAAAGGTTCATTCTAGGTTATCACTCGCAGGCGACGCGGTATGATCTCTATCTCTAGATGGTGGGCATTGGTATAGATGATCTCGCCATCGGCGTGAACGGGCAGAGGGTCTGGGGAGTCGAGGATCACCCTCTTTGCTTTGGCCATGGTGACCGGTTCCTTGTCCACATGGGTGCCCTTTATCACCTCCGGCAGGAGGCGGAGTATCCCTAGACGCCCCAACCCTCGGGCCAAGCAGATATCGAAGACCCCGTCATCGTTCTTTGCATCAGGGGCGATGAGAAACCCTCCCCCCTCCCGTTTCCCGTTAGCCACGTTGATCATGGTCATGGGCATGGAGAGCCGTTCTCCATCGAACTCTACGGTGATATGGGGGATCTGGTACTCCTTCAGGGTGATGAAGACAGCCGCTAGATATAGGGGGAAACCGCGGAGCACGTGTTGTATCTTCAGCGCTTGGATGGAGACTAGGGCGTCGAACCCCGTCCCTAAGACGTTGACGAAGTAGCGATCGTTGACTCGCCCCACGTCGATGAGACGGGTTTTTCCCTCTCGTATTCGGAGGGCGACCTGAGCCAGATCGGTGGGGGTGTTGAACATATCTGCGAAGTCGTTCCCGGTGCCTATAGGGATCATCCCCAGGGCCACTTCACTGTTGCCAGAGGAGAGGAGTCCGTTGGCCACCTCATGGGAGGTGCCATCCCCTCCCAGGGCTACCACCAGTTCACACCCTTCCTCGGCCGCCTGCCGCGCTATCCCCATCGCTTCTAGGGGCCTTGAGGTTACCTCTGTCTTGAATTGGAGACCTTGGCGGCGCAGGGCTTCCTCCGCCGCCGGCAAGGCCTTTCTCCCTCTTCCCCGCCCGGCGATGGGGTTGGCGATGAGTTTGATCATCCCCCGTTTCCTCCCCAGAGTTATCCTAGCCCTCTTTCGGTCTTTTGCCTATTTGGGCAGCGGCTGTTCCTGGTTCAGTTCGTAGTATCTATGGGCACCACGGCTGCTCCGTATGAGGAGGCCATTCTTGATGGCTTTCTTTATAATCTCTTTGATCTGAGAGTTGGAAAGGTCTATCACCTCTTGGTTCCTCAGGCCGCGGAGGGCGTTATATATGTGAACAAAGAGCACGGGCTCATCGAACTGGTGCATAGCCTCTACAAAGACCTCCCACTCCCGGTGGGCGATCCCTGCCACCTCCCCCGCTTCTTCTTTCTCCTCTTCCTCGGAAGGAGGCTTGGAGGCGAAATAGCTCAACTCGTAGGGGTCCTCTCCGGGCAAGAAGACCTCGTTCACCGTGCCGCTGGTGAAGATCTGCACCAGCCCCCGCCTTTCCGCCTCCTTCACGAAGTCCTTGAATTTGGCGAAGGGACGCCCTTGAGGGTCTTTATACTCCTTCTCATCGAAGCCCCCCATGATCTCCATCATGAGGAGTTTCAGGGAGGCCAGGGTGCAGACGTTCCCCCTACTCCGGGCCAGATGGACCGCCTCTACGAGAGCCTTATAGGGGTCCTGGGAGGGCTCTTCCACCGGTTGTTTGTCCATCAGCTGTTTGTAAAGGATGAACTCGTCGGCGCTCTGGGCCAGATGGTGGGAGGCCGCTTCTCCAACGGCTATCACTACTACCCGCTTCCCGTGCTGACGGATAGAGTTCACCAGGGGGATGAAATCCCTATCCCCCGTGGCGAAGATGTAAGTAGTGATATTGGGATAATTATAGAGGGTCTTCATAGCCTCGATGGAGAGGTGGATATCTACGCTATTCTTTATCGCTTTGCCACCATGGCTGTCGTCTCGGTCATAGTAATAGGTGGGGACATACATCGGCTCTATGCCATAGGCGTAGAGGGCGCTGGTCACCCGGGGGTACCGGTACCAGTCAGCATAAGCCCGGGCGATGATAACCCTTCCGTAGTCGTTGCATTTGTCCATGATCGATTCGAAGTTGGGATCTGTGTCGTGTTTGTTGTGCACAGAGATGTAGATGTTCTCGAAGTCGATAAAAACCGCCACATCACCTTTCTCAACCATCGTCTACTCCTTTACCCATAGACTTCTCTTTTAGAAACTCACCCCCATCATAGTCAGGATGGCTACTACCAGAGGAGCGATCAATAACGCTGGTAGATAGTTGGCAACCCGCAACCTCTTGATCTCCAATAGGACAAGACCGAGCCCAATGATTAGCACTCCCCCGGCTGCCGATATTTCGCCGATCATAGGGTCGGTGAGGAAACCCCCCAGGTAGGCGGCTAGCAAGGTGAGAGTCCCCTGATAAGTAAACACCGTTAAGGCCGCTAAAGGTACGCCCACACCTAGAGTTGAGGCCAGAGCCAAGGAGGCGAAACCGTCGAGCAGAGACTTGGTGGCCAGAAGGGTGAAATCGCCGGTGAGGCCATCTTGCATGGAGCCCAGGATGGTCATGGGTCCCACGCAGAAGAGAAGACTGGCCATCACAAAACCACGGCTCAGGGGGATCTTATCCTCATCGCTTGTCGCGCCCTTCTTGGCCAGCCACTTTTCCAAGCAACGACCTAGGTTCTCTAGCCGCCCTTCTATCTCCCACCATTCTCCTAGAATACCGCCCAAAAGGAGGCTGCCCAAGACGATGAGGATATTCTTGGTCTCTAAAGCCAACTGAGCCCCGATTACCAAGGTGACCAGGCCGAGGCCATGCATCACCGTCTCTTGAACCCTTTTCGGCAAGCGATGGCCTAGAAGGAGGCCGAGGGTGCCTCCGGCGATGACGGCGGCGGTATTTATGAGGGTGCCCATTTTACATATTATATCATTCCCGCTTAGATGAAAGCAACTTTTTATTAAAGATGCCTATCTCTCCTACTGCCATCCCGGCCAGTATGAGGGCGCACCCTAAAAGCCCTCTCCAGCCAAGCCTCTCTTGTAGGAGTAGATAGCCGAAGATCGCGGCGAAGACCGGCTCCGTGGCGAAGATGAGGGCCGTGTGGGTAGGGGAGGTGAACCTCTGGGCTTTGCTTTGGGCGAGGAAGGCCAAGGAGGTAGCCATGGTCCCGGTGAAGAATATGGCGAACCATACGTGGCCGCTCACCTGTGAAGGTGAACCTTCTAAGGCCCAGGCGAAGGGGGCACTGAGAAGGGCAACCGTGGCTACTTGTATGGTGGCCAAAATACCCGTCTCCATCTGGGGGGCGAAACGGCCCAAGGCCACGATCTGCAGGGCGAAGGCTACTGCACCGCCCAGAACCCATAAGTCGCCCCGGGCCATGCTCAGACCTCTCAAGGTGAGGAGCCCTAAACCCGTTGTGGCCAGGAGAACGCCCACGAGGGCAGTGAGGTTTTGCTTTTGCCTCAAAAGAAGGGTAGAAAGGAGGGGGACGACCACTACCGATAAGCCGGTGATGAAGCCCGTTTTGGAGACGGAGGTATATTTCAGCCCTATAGTCTGGAGGGCGTAGCCCCCGAAGAGGAAGAGGCCCACGAGGACGCCGGCTAGGAACTCCCTTGGCGAGGAGGCCCGGAGACGAGGCCAGAATATGAGGGCCAGGACAAAGGCGGCGAGGAGGAAGCGAAGGGTGAGAAAGGTGAAGACACCTATCTGGGATACCGCCTCCTTCACCATGACGAAGGTGGCTC
>CAZERB010000070.1:0-5823 GCA_964514645.1 uncultured Anaerolineales bacterium | reverse complement strand
ACCGTCCGTGGGGAGGCCAACCCCATGAAGATGAGGACGATGCTCCCTCCTAGGGCCAAGGCCAGAAGCAAGGGTAGATAGGTCAACATTTTCTATACCTCTATGGCTACTATCCGTTGAATAATAAAGAAGCCGGCAATCATCCCCATGGCCGCCGCGATGAGCATGACCAGGCCGCATTGGTCCTCGAAGAGAACCGACATATATTCTCGGTTTAGCATGAAGAGGAAGGCTCCTAGCACGAAGGGAAGGAAGGCTATAATATATCCCGAGGCCCTCTGGCCCGCGGTGATAGTCCGGATCTCTCCTTTGATCCGCACCCTCTCTCGGATAGTATGTCCGATGGTGTCTAGGATCTCCGACAGGTTTCCTCCTACTTCATGATGGACGTTAACAGCCGTGATCATCAGATCCAAGTCGTCGCTATTCACACGGCGGAGGAGGTTATTGAGGGCTTCCTCATTGGAGAGACCTAAGCCTATCTCCCGTACCACCCGGCCGAACTCTTCGGAGGCCGGAGGGGCCAGTTCCTTGGCTACCGTCTCCATAGATTGCAGGAGACTATAGCCGGAGCGGAGAGAGTTGGCCAGAAGGGTGATGGTATCGCCTAGTTGGTTGTTGAAAGCGATCAACCGGCGCCGCTGGCGCATGTTAACGTAGAGGCGGGGAATATAGAAGCCCAGGAGGCCACCCACTATGGCCAGGACATTCCGGAAGAGAAGAAGGCCGATCAGGAAGCCTATGAGTATACAGGCTACGTTGAAGAGAAAATACTCTGGTACAGTGAGCCTTAAATCGGCTCTGGCCAGATCAGTGGCCATCCGCTGGCCAAAGCTCTGCTGAGCGATGGCGCGATTGAGGCCCGCCACTATGGGAGGAGCCTTTTGCTCCATCTCCCCGCTTAATGAGGGGCTCTCGGCTTCTCGAGCGGTATACCGCCCCAACCGTATCCGGATTAGATCTGACTCACCACTTATGGTTCGAGCCACTCCCCAAAAGACGACGATTATGGAGAAGCCAGCCATCGCCGCTATGATCAGGATAGGGTCCACGGTTCCCCCTTTCAGAGCCTCCGCCCACGGGCATCATAGCCGAATATGTTCGGAGGGAGATGGATCCCCGAAGCCTCGATTAACTCCATAAATTTGGGTCGGACCCCGGTAGGGCGTAACTGGCCGATGATCTTCCCTCCCTCATATCCCAACTGCTCGAAGACAAAGATATCTTGCAGGACGATGACATCTCCCTCCATCCCTTGTACCTCCGTCACCTGGACCACTTTCCGAGAGCCATCTCGCATCCGGTCCTGATGGATGATGAGATGGATAGCGGAGGCCATCTGTTCCCGGATCGCTCGGTGAGGGAGATCCTCACCGGCCATGAGAACCATGGTCTCCACACGGGCTAGGGCATCGCGAGGGCTGTTGCAGTGGAGGGTGGTCATGCCCCCATCGTGGCCGGTGTTCATCGCTTGGAGCATATCCAAGGCCTCTCCTCCTCGCACCTCGCCCACAATGATCCGATCGGGTCGCATGCGGAGGGAGTTGATGACCAGATCCCGAATGGTCACCTCGCCCTTCCCCTCTATGTTAGGGAGGCGAGACTCCAACGATACCACATGCTCTTGTTGGAGCTGAAGTTCGGCGGCGTTCTCGATGGTTATTACCCGCTCATCGTTAGGGATATAGCCGGAGAGAACGTTTAAGGTGGTCGTCTTGCCAGAGCCTGTGCCGCCACTGATGATGATATTCAATCGCGCCTTGATGCAGGCTTCGACGAACTCCGCCAACTCCGGCGCGAAGGTTCCCATCTCTATGAGATCCTCCATGGTGAAGGGGATCTTGGCGAAGACGCGGATGGTGATCACCGGCCCGACAATAGAAAGAGGGGGGATGATGACATTTACTCGGTCACCATTGGGCAGTCGGGCGTCCACATAAGGTTGACTCTCGTCTACCCGGCGGCCAAGGGGAGCGACGATCCGATCTATGATGCGCAACACATGGTCGTCGCTCTCAAACTTGTAGGGGGTCTTTTCCACCTTGCCGTGACGCTCTACGTAGATGTTATCTGGGCCATTGACCATGATTTCGGTCACGGTATCATCCCGTAGGAGAGGCTCCAAGGGCCCCAGGCCGAGGATCTCCGCGGCCACCTGTTCGAAAAGGGTCATCCGCTCAGCCCGGCTGAGGATGATATTCTCCTCAGCCAAGACGGCGCTAAAGATCTCCTCGATCGCCCCCCGCACCTCTGCGGTCTTGGAGAGGTCCATCCGGGGGTCGAGTTCAGCGATGACCTTTCTTTGGACTTGGCTCTTCAGTTCGGCGTAGGTGTCGCGAGTGGGCCTGGCAGGCTGCCGCTTGACGCGCAACTCCTCCAATTTCGAAGGTGCGGTCTCCTGCGAATTTGGTTGGTTCCTCTCGATCCTTCTGAGGAGCGACATGGCGTTTGACCTCCTCTCTTTCCTGTAAGGAAACGATGGTTCGTTTAGCGGAAAATCCGTCTCATTAGACCCCATGACCCCGGCGCCGCTTCCTCGGGCATAGCCTTCTCTGCCTTCTCCAGTTCTCCTCTCAGTTGATGGGCCAAGGTTAAGATATCTTGGGAGATCGGTCTATTCTTTTGGCCGATGAGCAGGGGTATCCCTTGATTGGCAGCGGCGAGAGCGGCCTCGCGGTCGTTACTGATCCGGGAGGCGATAGGGTGCTTTATGCTAGCCTCGATATTCTCTTCCGGGATAGAGCCTCGGCGATCCACCTTGTTAAGCACCAAGATTATGTCTTCCAGCGGGTGATCCAAAGCCTCCATCACTTCGAAGAGAAGTTTTGCGTTCTTGATGGTCGGTATATCTGGGGTGATTACCAGGAGGATCTTGTCGGTGCCCTCCAGAATCGCCAATGTTGAGTCGGAAAGGGATGACTCCGTATCGACAACGATATAGTCATAGATGCCTTTCAATTGAGCCAGGATCTTCCTCATATGCTCAGGGGCCACCAGATCCGCCATCTCAGGCCGCGGAGGTGCTAGGAGGGCCTTGACGCCGGAGGAGTGGGCCTGCATTACCTCGCCTAAGAGGATATCGTCCAATTCCTCGATGTGGGGCACTAGATCGGCGACGGTGCTTTGGGGTTGAAGGTTCAAGAGCACCCCCAGGTCGCCAAACTGGAGGCCGAAGTCCACTAAGGCCACTTTCTTTTCGCCTTCTTCTCCCAAAGCGATGGCCAAATTAGTGGCGATAGTGCTGCAACCGACGCCTCCCTTGGGGCTATAGAGGGCGATCGCCTTCCCCCTTTTCTCTGGCTTATTGGGGCGAGATATCTCCTCGAGAGGCGGGGCGCGCTGGATGAGGGGCGGTGCTTGTACTCTGGGCTGCAACCTATAAACTCGGCGGATAGCAGTCACCAGTTCATCGCTCGTGAACGGTTTAGTGAGGAACTCGCGGGCCCCAGCCAGCATGGAACGCCGGAGATAATCGGCCTCACTTTGCACGGACATCATTACAAGTTGGGTATGGGGGCTGGCTTGGAGGATCGCCTCTGCCGCGGCGATGCCATCCAGATCGGGCATATTGATATCCATGAGGACGACATCGGGGGCGAGTTCCCTGGCCATCTCGATGCTCTCGGCCCCACCTGTAGCGGCCCCTACAACCTCGATATCCCCCTCGAATTGAAGCAGTTTCCGCAGGTTCTCCCGCGTCTCCGGGATGTCATCCACAATTAGAACTCGGATCTTCTCACCCGACTCTTGAGCCATACAAATGACCTCGCTTTGGGTTTATGGCCCGATGGTAGGTGGGGGAGCAGGAAGAGTGACATTGAAACGGGAGAGGATGTATTGAAGGGTCACCGATTCCGTAGTTACGATATTATGGTCTCCTACGCCTCGCAGGGCGAAATCGACCGTGATATTCGGATCATCCTGCAGATATTGCAAGACAAGGGCATCTTGCTGATTTACCAGAAGCGTCAGGTAGTTCTGAGGTAGGGGAACAGTCCCCCCCTCTTCGGTTGGAGCAGGAGGGGTCCAGAGGCCAACCTTTAGAACCTCTACATCTTGGAGGGTGAGTTGGGTAGCCAGGGCTTTCTCCCCCGTGATCACCAGTTCCGTCTCCCCGGCGCCGGCCTCCAGCCCTTCTCCGACCGGCTGTTCTTTCACCAGGGTGAACCTGATATCCATAAGGACATCAACGAAATCCCCCGGCTGGATAGCCCCGGCTACACTGTTGCTATCGTCGATGGGGAAAGCAAAGGCCACTTTCCCTTCTGGCACCCCCAAGGATGCGAAGCCTCCTGCCTCTTTGGCCTCTTCCTTGCCCATCACCATGCTTGAAAGGACGGGCTGTCCTTCAGCGATGGGTACCACAGCCACCTTTCCCACGGCTTGGGCTGGGTTACGGAGGGCGTTTTCAGGGATAGACTCCAACGGCCACTCCTCGGTACCCAGTGCTTCCAGGGTGACATCTTCCCGCTCGACGATGGGTTGTTTGGCAACCACTATGGTAGCGGTCTTTATTCTCTCCTCCGGTGCTGGTCCGGCTCCTCGCAGCACAAAATAAGCCATCCCCGCGGTGAGGAGAGCCAGAATCAACCCCAGAAGGATGAGGAGCCTACCTCGGCGTAGCATGGTGCGCCTCCCTTACGATTTTCTTCGGCAAGAGTTTCAAACCGATTTTACCAGGAAACCGGCCTCTTGGCAATGGCCAAAAGATACTATACGACGCTTATAGCGGCATATTCTTGAGTCATAAAGTGCGGGGTTCTAACCCAAGGGATAGGCTAGGCCCGCCTCCCCTGCCCCGCCAGGTAGTCCCTATCTCACCAGCCTCAAGAAGATGTATTGAGCGATCTCGGCGAAGATCTCGTCAAGTTGGTCGGTGGTGGGCGCCCAGTAGTACCTTCCGCCGGTCTCTTCGGCGATCTCCCGCAGCAGACTCTCATTGACGCATGCGCTCTGGCCGATGGTGAAGATGATGATGCTATTGTCCTTGGCCCACCGATATGCTTGCCGGACCTTGCCCCACGGCTCAGACGTTCCCTCATAGCAAGTGTTATAGGGGCAGGGCGGGCTGGTGTCGCAAGCGCAGGCTTGGCTGCCAGCCCAGGTGTTGCTCCAGCCGTCGGAGAGGAGGATCATGATGTGAACGGCGTTGGTCCTCCCGTTATGGGGAGCGAAGGTGCTTAAGCCGTCGACGCCCGCATAGATGCCAGCAGAGATGTTCGTGCAGCCGTCAGGGTTTATAGTATAGAGGGTGCTGGTGATGGCATCGAAATCGGAGGCCAGCTCGATATTTACGCTGGCCGAGGTGGAATAACTGGCCAGCCCCACTTGATCTAGATCCGAATCCAAGAACTCCAGGAAGTTATCGGCCGCGGCCAGGGTATCGTATATCGGCTGCTCGTAGAAGTAGTTCATGAAGGGGTCGGGGCTGTTTCCACAATCCTGGCCTCCGGATCCGTTGCATCGGTTGTGGGCACCTGTCCCATCGTAGGGGCCCACGCCGTCATTAGCGCCCCATAAGGTCACATCATCTATGAGAGCATACTCCCCCGTTTCGGTATTCCTGACCCGAAAGCGCACCTCGAGGTTTGGGATCCCCGCCGCACCGGTGGGCAACTCTACCTGGTATGGCAGCCAGGAACCGGTGGGTAGTTGCCACCACGCCGTATTGATGGTCCCCCCGCCCCCGACTCGCCACTGGAGCCGAAGCTGATCATCCCCCGACATGTTGATGTCGCGCGCCCAAAAGGTGACCTTCACTACATCATAACCGGTGGTATTGAACTGCCGATAGATGCCCTCTTGAGTCGAGCCACCTTGAAG
>CAZERB010000069.1:0-5830 GCA_964514645.1 uncultured Anaerolineales bacterium | reverse complement strand
GCTTAGCCATGGGGTACCAATTTCCTATTGTCAAAGGAGAAGCAGGGGTTTACACTGGATTTTGAGGTTTTGTAACGTTTCATATCGTTTCTTAAGGAGGTAAGGCATGACCCTTCTCACAGCGAGGGAAGCAGCTCAATATCTTCATATCAGCCTATTCACCTTGGGCAGGATCGAGAAGGAAGGGTTGTTGGTGCCCTTTCGCACCCCCGGAGGCCACCGGCGTTATAGCCTAGAGATGCTGAACGAATATCTGGAGAGGAGTAGAGTCCGTCTTTCAGGACGCGAGAAGAGGATATTAGTGGTCGACGAGGGAAAAGAGATGATCGATCTTCTGACCCGTACCTTCCGCGCCTATCGGTGCTCTACCGCGAGTGATGCCTTGGGGGTAGGGATGAAGTTGGCTGAGTTCAAACCGGATCTGGTGGTGGTCAACACCAAGATGTCAGGACTCGATGGGCTAGATCTGTGCCGGCGACTCAAGAGAGAAAGGGAGCGGGTCAAGGTTCTGGCTTACGAGGCTCCTCGGGAAGGGGAGGTGCATCCCTCTAACCTCGATGGGCTTAAGGAGAGGATCGAGCATCTTCTTGGGGAGCGATCTTTAGGGGGGTCTTCAAATGTTTAAGTCACAAAAGAGTGTATTGATGAAGAGGGTCAAAGCCAAAGGTGAGGAACCTAGAGCCGAGAGGGCTTTGAAAGCAGAGCTTCACACGGAGGAATATACGGTGCTGGGCGCTATTCGGACTAGGCACGAAAGGCTCAAGGACGTCCTGGAGAACTGGTTTCACCCCTTTCTCCCTTTGGAAGAAGCCGTCGTTCTCCACCGGGATCCTTCGGGCAAGGCGACCCGGGAGGAGGTGAAGAGCGTTATGGTACGCTTGGAAGAGATAGTGATCGCCATGCCTTACGAGGATATCCCCACCGGCGACCGCTCTCACCACCCTAAGTTTGTGCCTAAATACCCCGTGGCGGCCTTGATGCAGGTGGGTCGGATGGAGATCGAAGGGAAGATCTTCATCCGTCAGGAGGAGGAAGCGGAGTTCGGCGTCATCTCCTCCCCCGAGCCCTTTGTAGCCGTGACCGAGGCAAAAGTCTCCTACCCCTACGATAAGCATATACCCCCTTTCACCTCCCAGGTGGTGCTCGTTAACCGCGACCGGATCCAACTCATCCGCCGCATTTAGTCGGGGTTCTGACCATGAGAAGAGAGCCGCCGGACCGAGTCGCTCATTCCCCTGACGATGAGGAGACGGTATTTCTCAGGCGAGCGAAGATCTTGGAACCGATCTTGACTGCCAAGGAGGCTTACCTGGTACCTATCGCTGGCCGAGGTTTGTGGGAGAGGTACCCCCTTATCAAGATGGAAACAGTGATAGGTCGAAAGCCAGGCGTCGACCTTTTGCTTCAAGATGGGAGAGTATCGCGCCGCCATTGCAAGATCCTCCTCTCCGATAAAGGCCCCCAGATCCACGATCTGGGTAGTACCAACGGCACCTTCGTCAATGAAGCCCGCGTGGAGAAGAGGTATCTCCAAGATGGAGACTTGATCCGGCTGGGGGAGACGGTCATCAAGTTCCGCTATGTGGATAAGTTGGAAGCGAAGCGGGAAGAAGAGTTGTATTGTCGAGCGACGCGGGATGGGCTCACCGGGCTTCACAATAGGCCATACTTCTTGGAAGTATTAGAGGATGAACTGAGCAGGTCCCGACGGCATAACCTGGTCGCCTCTTTACTCTTGATAGATGTCGACCACTTCAAGGCTATCAATGATAAGTACGGCCACTCCACAGGCGATCTGGTTCTCAAAGAGATAGCCTCCATTCTAGGAAGGAGCGTGCGGAGGGAAGACACCCTAGCCCGGTATGGGGGGGAGGAGTTCATACTCCTTGCCCCCCAGACCGAGACGGAGGGCGCACGCATCTTCGGAGAGAGGTTGCGAGGCCTGGTGGAGAAGCACTCCTTCACCTATGAGGAGGAGTTCAGTATCACCATCAGCGTAGGGATAGCCACTTTCCCCTGCCATGCCCAAGGCGCAGAGGAACTTATAGAGAGCGCCGATAGAGCCCTCTATAAGGCGAAGGCGGGAGGTAGGAATCTGGTGTGTATCATAGATGATAGGACGTAATCTGGGACGATATAAAATCGTTGATATCCTGGGCTCTGGGGGGATGGGGGCCGTCTACAGAGGGGTTGATGAGGTCAACCATTGCCAGGTAGCCATCAAAATCCTGCCCCCAGAACAGGCTTCCGATCCGGAGAGAGTGAAACGTTTCTTGCGGGAAGCGAGAGCCGTGGCCAGACTCGACCACCCCCACATAGTCCATCTCTACGAGGCGGGGGAGGCGGAGGGGTTCTACTTCATAGCCCTGGAGTATCTGCCTGGCCAAACCCTCAAGGAACTTTTGAAGAAAGCCCCTCTCCCCCAAGAAGAGGTACTCTTCTTCTTGGGCCAGATATGCGCCGCCCTGGAACATGCTCACCAAAAAGGTATCGTGCACCGCGATCTCAAGCCCAGCAACATCATGATCGATGAGGCGGGGAAGGTAAAGGTGATGGATTTCGGCTTGGCTAGGATGGCCGATCACTCCGCCCTCACCAAGAGTGGCGACTTGGTGGGAACCGTCTCCTATATCTCCCCTGAGCAAGCGAGGGGAGAGGTAGTGGACGCCAGAGCCGATCTCTACTCTTTAGGAGCGCTCCTTTACGAGATGCTCACCGGCAAGGTCCCCTTCGAGGGAGAGACACCGGTGAGCGTCATCTACAGACACCTGAATGAAGAGCCGCTTCCTCCCCACCGTCTCAACCCCCAGGTGTGGCCCGCCTTGGAGAGCATAACCTTAAGGCTTTTAGAGAAGGACCCCCGTCAGAGGTTCCAATCGGCAAGGGAATTGGCTCAGGCGGTGGAGCGGTCTCTGGAGCAGGGCGGCTCATTCTTGGAGTTTGAGGAGCCAGAAATTTCGATAGGGTTTCGGCCCCGCTTAGTGGGTAGAGAGAAAGAGATGGCTGATCTGAAGGGGTATCTGGAAGAGGCGATAAAGGGCCGAGGCGGTTTAGTCCTCATCGGGGGCGAGGCGGGGGTGGGGAAGACCAGGCTTGTGGAGGAACTACAAACTTTAGCCAAGCCGACGAACGTGAACTGTCTTACCGGGAGTTGTCTCTACCAAGATGCTCCCAACCCTTACCTTCCCTTCGTGGAGATCTTAGAGAGCTATTTGGAGAGGCGGGAGACGGTCGTATCTGGGGTTACCCTCCAGGGCGAGATCGACAGGCTAGCCTCTCGGTTAGCGAGCCTCTTGCCTTACGCTGGTCCTGAGCCGGAAGAGAGACTCACCCTAAAGGGGAAGGAGGCCCAGGCCCGGATGTTCGAGGCTGTCACCCAACTGATCATCACCATCTCCAAACTGCGCCCTCTTTTTCTCCTCCTGGATGACCTGCAATGGGCTAGCACCACAACCCTCCAACTCCTCCACTACCTGACTAGAAATATTGGAGGAACTAGGATACTTGTGGCCGGGACCTACCGCAGTGAAGAGGTGCAGGCAAAAGAAGGCCATCCCCTTCTGGAGATGCGCCGCCGCTTAAGCCGAGAAGGACTGTTAAGGGAGATCCAGTTGGCACGCCTCACCAGAGATGATCTATGGCAGATGCTTAGCGATCTCTTTCCCGAAGGAGGCCTGGGAGAGGGGTTTTTAACCTGGCTTTTCGAGGAGACAGAGGGGAACCCTTTCTTCGTCCTAGAGGTGCTAAAACTCCTGCGAGATAAGGGGGCCTTGTCTAAAGATGAGGCTGGCTGGCACGTAGATGAGGGGCTGGCGAGGTTTGAGATCCCTCAGGGGATTTTTGACGTTATCGCCCGTCGGGTGGAGGATGTTGGCGAGGAAGGACGGGACCTCTTGGATTGCGCGGCTGTCTTGGGAGAGAGGTTCGATATCACCATCCTGCTTTCTGTCCTAGGAGGGAGCAAGTTAGATCTCCTCAAGCGGCTCAGACTGTTGGAGCAAAGGTACCAGTTGATCGCCTCCGATGATGGGAGATACCGTTTTACCCATTCTAAGATCCGAGAGATGCTCTACCATGAGTTGCCGTATGACCTCAGGCGGGAATACCACTTGGCCATAGCAAGGTGCATAGAAGAGCTCCATTCCCCCACCCTGGAAGAGGTGATCTACGATCTGGCTCATCATTACTTCAAGGGAGGAAACGCAGAGAAAGCCCTCGTCTATTCCTTGAAGGCGGCGGATAGGGCAGAGAGGTCGTACGCCCTCGATGAGGCTCTCCAGTTCTATCTGGCTGCCCTATCAGTTTTGGATGAGGGAGAAGAAACACCGGAGAGCAAAGGGCAAGAGATAGAGATCCTTGGGAAGCGAGGGAGTTTGCTCTCCACCCTCGGCCGGCGGGAAGCAGCGCTTGAGAGCCTCGCCTTGGCTTTGCGGTTGAGCAAAGAGTTGGGAGATGAGGCCAGGCAGTCGAACCTCCTCACCAGGATGGCGGATCTCCAGATGAGGATGGGGAACTGGGAGCAGGCTCTCGCTCTCTGCCGAGAGAGCATGGGGATATCTAGAAAGGTAGAGGACCTTCGCCAGATGGCCCGTACCTTCTCCGTCATGGGTACAGCCCTATTTTTGAAGGGTAATTGGGAGGAGTCGATCCGCCATTACGAGGAGGGACTTCTGCTCTCGGAGCGTGCAGGAGACGAGGTGCAAAGGGCTAGGATCCTGGGCAATCTAGGGAACGTTCACGACGCCCAAGGGGAGGAGGGCAAGGCCATAGAGCATTATGAAAAAGCGATCGCTATTTTGGAGGGAGAGGGACTCATTCTCGATGCCTCTTTGGGATACCTGAACCTGGGATACGCCTACGCCTCGTTGGAGGAATGGGGAGAAGCGGAGAGGTGTTATGAGAGGAGCCTTGAGGTCTCCCAGAAGGTGGGAGATGTCTATCATATCGGGTTGGCCTACCTCCATCTGGCCGAGGCCCGGTTCAGTCAGGGGGAGTTGGAGTCAGCGAGGGAGTTCTGCGACAAGGCGAATAACTTGTTCTGTAAGATAGACGACAGGTTGGGGATAGCGGATACGGCTAGGGTTTTGGCTTCTATCCACAGGGAGGAAAGAGAGTATGAAGTGGGTGAGGAGTGCCTCCGCCAAGCGATGGAGGCCTACGAGGAGTTGGACGATAGACTCAATCTGGCCGAGACATCTCTTGAGTTGGGGATAATGCTAGAGGAGAGAGGAGAGGGGAAAGAAGCCTTTGAGTATCTAAAACGTGCGAAGCGGCTTTTCGAAGGGTTAGGGGCCCAAGAGGGGTGGCCAAAGGCGGGTGAGAGGCTGGCTCATCTAGGAGGTAGAGTTATGGGCCCTTAGTACTTCTTTCCTATTGACCCCCCATCTATGCGGGCCATATAATTGAAGTAGCCTGGCAGGAGGCATGGGGTCAAAAACAGGTAACGGTTGTGCTTTGATAGCGTTGTAGCCAAGCACACCCCGAAAAGGCAAACCACTCGTGAGGGTGGGACGCAAAGTCACGGATCTTGGATCTCCCAAGATGGCCGGGCTACCGAAGGAGGTGCTGGTAATGAAAAAGCGGGTATTCAAAGCCTTCACCGCTCTTGTCCTGGTCGGTCTGCTCTTCGCAGCGTTAGCGCCAGCAGCCTACGCAGGCGGGGGTGGTGAACGGTTTTCTGACATGGTGCTGTTCCACCCGGAGAGCGGAGCGGAGTTAGAGGCGGGAGGGGTAAAGGTCGTTGTTCCTCCCCAAGCGCTCAATCGCGCAATGCTGCTTAGGCTCATGGTCTTCGTCCGCGACGGTCAGATGGACGTGAGGTTGAGCCCCG
>CAZERB010000068.1:0-5843 GCA_964514645.1 uncultured Anaerolineales bacterium | reverse complement strand
GACGATAGCCTCTGCCCGATAGAGTCGCTCTCTAACCATCTGTAGCCTCTTTACAACTCAGGAGGCGTCGCCCCTAACTCGCTTATGGGGATCACCTCGCCCTTTGCCGTGACTCGGAAGAGCCATCGATGGCAACTATCCGGATGGCACTTCTCCCAACCACCCCATCCATAGGTGAAAGTAACCGTCACCTCGTCCCCAACTCGCTGCGCCTCTGTCTGACGGAAGACACCCTCTTCACCCTCCTTTCCTACCATGGCCTCCTCTCCTACCATGGACTGAGTATAGGGGAAGCGCTCGGGGTGCATAGTTGAAGGAAGATATTTCCTCGCTTCCCCGATGGCCCAAAACTCATCGCCGACAGGGATAGTGTCGAAGCGAAAACTGTTGAATATACGCTCTACCGTAGACCGATCCTCCTCCTGCGCGGGCTCCCTCAAATAGGCTACCAAATTCCATGGTCGTCCCCATTTGTCGAAACGCAGGTTATAGCGCTGCAACCCTCCCATTAGCGTTTCCCAGTTGGCACCGTCCATCAGCGAAGATAGATCGCTGTCTTCCATCTCCGGACCATAGCCTTCTGGTCGGATCGGTGGGCCATAACACAAGCCCACCTCCAGGTAAACAGCGCCGGAGGGCAGTTGCTTCAAGAAAGCCCCGGGGCCATATTCCCGCTGGTTGGGGAGCGTTTCTTGCTCGGTCAACCAGAACGGGCTGCGCCCCAGATTATTGAGGGAGGCGAGCCCCTCTCCGTACTGGTATGTCCACTCTGGCCCCTCAGAGAGCCCCCAACCTTCTGGGTAATCGAAAGAGCAGTGACACTCCTCGTTACGGTAGGTGACCCATTTCGCCGCGAGGCCAGGTCCCTTCCTGCAACTAACCAGTAGGATAAAAACGACCAGCCAGATTACCCAGCGCCACTTTCTCATACTGGCCTCTGTCGCCCCTATCTTAGCCCCCTCGCACGGTCCCATATTTATATGGCCGGCCCCAGTTCTCGGCCATCTTTCGTTGGTAAAGAGCCTCAGCATCTAGATCAAGAGCCGAGAGGAGGTGAAGGATGCGGATGATACCGTCTATCAATTCCTCGCCTAGCGCATCATAGGGCTCCCCCTTCTTATAGGCATCGGTGGCCTCGGAGATCTCGCTGTGGATGAGGGCTAACATCTCCCAGACGCGCTCCTCATGAGCGGAGAACCCCTTGGCCTCGGCCATCTGCCGCACCTCTTCCATTTTGAGGTTGAGCCCTTCCTTCTCCATCCCTCTGGCCTTTTTAACTTGTTAATTTTATATTATACCATTCGCTCTCCCCCTCCGCAAACCCGTCCTCCTCCAAAAGGCCGCATCCAACCTCAGGATGCGGCGTCAACAACTGTTTGGGAGACTACTACTTGGAAGGTGGCAGATGCCTAGAAGTGAAACTGGCAGGCAAAAGTTCCCCCAAAGTATAGATCCCCTTTTGGCCCTCCAGGTCGGCGACGATGACCTCCAATTCTTCTGCGAACTCCGCCAAAACCTGGCGGCAGGAACCGCAAGGGGTTGCCATCGTCTCCGTAACCACCGCGATGGTTTTGAACCGCCGTTCCCCCGCCGCTACTGCCTTAAAGAGGGCCACCCTCTCAGCGCAGATAGAGAGCCCATAAGAAGCGTTCTCCACGTTGCAGCCGGCATAGACCTGGCCGGATTCCGCCAAAAGCGCTGCCCCCACAGCAAAATGTGAATAGGGAGCATAAGCCTTCTTTCTCGCTTCAAGAGCGAGAGCGATAAGATCCTCCTTCTTACGGGACGAACCTTCATTCATATATCCTCTCCTTGTTTCAACTACTCTGCAGCCCCCAGATCACCCCTCGAAAAGCCTTAGGAGATAACCCAGGACCATAGCGAGCAACCCGGCGCCGATCATCTTTACCCCTGTGAGGGCGATATTCCTCCGTGAGATCGCCCCCAGGAAGGCTCCCAAGGCGAAAAGGGCCCCTAGGGCTATGGCCAGAGAGAGGTAGTAACTGTGGTAGATCTCCCCCCAGAGGGACGTTAAGAAGAAAGGCGAGAGCACGACCAGTGCCGCCAGAAAGGGCGCAAGACCATCTACCACCGAGACGACGATGGCCGCCGCCCGCGAGGCCCGCCCGATCTTGGTCTCGTTCAGATCCGTAAGGGTATAACTCTCCAGATCGTCAAGGTCGCGCTTCCGCTCGGCAGACTCGGTGAAATATGCTCCCCAGAAACCCGACACCCCTATGGCCATGGAGGTAGCCAAGCCGGTGAAGATGACCACTCTGGCACTCTCCACGCCAGCCGAGTAGTTCCCTATGAGCACACCGATCATGGTCAATACACCGTCAAAGGCGTTCATGGCGAAGTACCGGCGGGCTATCTCCCCTACCTCGGAGATATCCTCGTACTCCCTAAGTTGTTGGAGCCACCGTCTCAGAGGACTCATTTACTAGATACGCTTTTCATAACCCCAACCAGCAAAGAGGTGAAAGAAGAGGGAAACGACTTCCAACACGCTCAGCGAGGGCCTGATCTCGCCCCTTAAGGGTGTGGACTAACCGCCCGTTCGCAGGTGTTCTTGTAGGGTTATCGAGTCGTCAATGATGCTCGCACCCGCCACCACCTCATCGATGGAGTGTAGAGAGCCTCCATTCTCCTTAATAACCTCCAGGATCCCGTGGTAAGAGACATCTTTACCCTCGATGGTGACCTTGACGTTCTCCACCTTCTGATCGATCTCGTAGACGCTGAGGTTGACCGCATCGACGCCCTCAAGGTCGCTCAGTTGCTTAGCCCACTCTATGATAGTTGGCTGATGAGGCTTCAGAACATCGAGCACCAACCGTCTGATCTTGCCCACCTTTCACCCTCCATATCCCTTAATAGCAAACCCTTCGATCCCTTTCCCAATATGAACCGTCAAGAGTAGCCTCCCTTTAATTCACTTTTCACCTTCCCCTTCACCTGAGCCGGTACTCCATAGGCCAAACTCCCTGGCGGTAGATCCTTGGTCACCACCGACCCAGCCCCGGTCTTAGCGCCCGCACCGATCTTCACCGGCGCCACCAGCATGGTATCCGAACCCAGAAAGACATGATCCTCCACAATGGTACGGTGCTTTCTCTCTCCGTCGTAATTACAGGTGATGGTGCCCGCACCAACATTGACCTCTCGGCCCAAGGTAGCATCGCCTATATATGAGAAATGGCCTACCTTTGTCCCCGGACCGATATATGACTCTTTGATCTCCACGAAATTCCCAACATGGACCCCCGAGGCCAGATGCGTCCCCGGCCGGAGGTGGGAGAAGGGGCCGATATCGACCCTCTCTTCCAACACCGCTCCTTCTACCAAGGAATATAGGATAGTGCAACCATCGCCCACTTTACTATCCCGGAGATGGCTCCCCGGCCCGATGACGCAGTCAGTGCCGACGGTCGTCTCCCCCTCGAGGATAGTGTTAGGGTGAAGGACGGTATCTTGCCCTACTTGAACGGTGGAATCGATGAGGGTGGAAGGGGGGTCTACTATGGTGACTCCGGAGAGCATGAGCCTTTCCCTTACCCTTTGACGGATCACCGCCTCGGCATGCGCCAGGTCTATGCGGTTATTTACCCCCAGCGCCTCCTCCTCATCTTCTGGCGATATGGCCAGGACCTTCTCGCCCTCTTCTACCGCTTGAGCCAAAAGGTCGGTCAAGTAATACTCCCCTTTGGCCCCAGGTTCGATCTTCGCCAGATGGGGCCAAAGCCACCCTTCCCGGAAACAAAGGACCCCATCGTTAACCTCTCCGATTCCCTTCTCCTCCTCGCTAGCCGCCTCCTCCTCGATGATGCCCACCACTCGGCCCGCTCTATCCCGAAGAATGCGCCCGTATCCCTCAGGATCAGAGGGGTGAAAGGTCAGGATGGTGATGGCCGCGTCTTCTCTTTCGTGCTCATCCAGAATCATGCGCAGGGTTTCAATGGTGATCAGCGGATGGTCTCCGAAGAGGACGAGGACGGTATCCCCTTCCCCTTGGAGAAGTCCACGGGCCTCAAGGAGGGCGTGGCCGGTGCCCAACTGCTCTTCCTGTTCTACATATAGATATTCCTCGCCCAAGGCGTGGCGCACCTCCTCGGCTCCATATCCTACCACTACGACGAGTCGATGGGGATGCAACGCGGAGACGGCCCGAACCACATGCTTAATCATCGGCTCGCCAGCCACGGGGTGTACGACCTTAGGCCTCTTAGACTTCATCCGTGTCCCCTGGCCGGCAGCCAGGACGACCGCTGATACCCCCATACCCCCTCACAGGTTAAAAAAGGCCGAGACCCCCACCAACCAAGAAGAGATGTCTCAGCCCATCCCAATCTGAGTTTCGCCTATTACTATCTGAATCCTCAGGACCTTCTTCCATCACTGCCTATTCCACCCCTAACCCCAGGTGGAACTGAACTTATTTTACCATAATTAAGCCAGCAGCGCAACCGCGGGGGAATCTGCTATAATGTGAAGGGTAATGGAGGGTGTGACAAATGGATAGATCTGTCGTCCTCTATTCTAGGGCCACCTTTTGACCAGACGTGGAGGTGGCCCGGAGGGTCCTCAAAAAGTTTGGCCTCCCCTATCGGGAGATCGATATAGAGGCTGACGAAGAGGCAGCGGCCAAGGTGGAAAAGTGGACCGGTTTTTATAGCGTCCCCACCATCGTGATAGCCGAAGGTGAGGGTCTCGACTCTGCCTTGCCCATCTCGCCGCTCCCAGAAGGAGCCAGCCCTCGTGGGGTTGACAGGGGAGGGATGATCACCGAGCCCAGAGCCGACCAGTTGATCGCTTTCCTTCGTGGTCACGGTTTCCTCTAAGGATGAGACCAGAGGTTTAGGGAGAAGTGAACACTATCTTGGGCATCGAGAGCTCTTGTGATGAGACGGCCGCGGCGGTAGTGAGTGAGGGGAGGCAGATCCTTTCCAACATAGTGGCCTCTCAGGTCGAGATCCACGCTCGTTACGGCGGCGTCTTCCCGGAGATCGCCTCTCGCCAGCATATTCGGGACATTCTCCCCGTCATCGAGGAAGCGCTTAGCCAGGCCAAGATGGGACTGGGCCAATTAGATGGCATAGCCGTCACCATCGGCCCCGGCCTGGCTGGCTCTTTGGTGGTGGGGGTGAACGCGGCCAAGGGGTTAGCCCTGGCTTTGAACCTCCCCCTCATAGGCATAAACCACCTAGAAGCCCATATCTATACCATCTGGACGCAAGAGGCAGAGATAGAGTTTCCCCTCCTTTGCCTCATCGCCTCGGGGGGCCATACCAACCTGGTGCTTATGACCGGGCATGGGGAATATCTGCCCCTAGGGCAGAGGTTAGATGACGCCGCGGGAGAGGCGTTCGACAAGGTGGCTAGGCTCCTGGGGTTAGGATACCCCGGTGGGCCAGCCATCCAGGAAGCAGCCAAGGAGGGCGATCCCAAAGCCTTTGACCTCCCCCGTGCCTGGCTGCCAGGCACATACGACTTCAGTTTTAGCGGCTTAAAGACAGCCGTGCTTTATCTCATACGGAGGCTAAAGGAAGAAGGAAAAGAGTTGCCCCTGGCCGACTTAGCGGCCAGTTTCCAGGCCGCGGTAGTAGATGTCTTGGTAGAAAAGACGAGGCTCGCGGCCCAAGAATATGGTGCGGAGCAGGTGCTTTTAGTGGGAGGGGTGGCGGCCAACACCCTCCTGCGCCAGGAGATGAGAGAGAGGATAGAGGTACCAGTCCTCTACCCTCCCCCGGAACTCTGCACCGACAACGCCGTGGGCGTGGCCGCAGCGGGCTGGTTCAGATTTCAGGCAGGGGAGAGAGCAGGATGGGACCTGGATGTGATCC
>CAZERB010000067.1:0-5863 GCA_964514645.1 uncultured Anaerolineales bacterium | reverse complement strand
GTAGAGGTGCCGAGGGTAGAGTATGAGAAGTTGGCTAGTGATGCACCTTTGGAGGCCTCAAAGTCGATCAGGCTCCGCGTGGAGGCAGCCAGGGAGAGGCAACGTCAACGCTTTGCCAGGACAAATCTCGCCTGCAATGCTGAGATGGGGCCTGGGGAGGTGAGGGAGTATTGCCCACTTGTGATGCGGGGAGGAGCCTATTTAGGTCGGCGATGTATCAATTACAGATGAGTGCCAGGGCCTTTCATCGGGTATTGAAGTTGGCTCGTACCATAGCGGACTTGGCGGGGGAGGAGGAGATAACCACGGCTCACTTAGCGGAGGCTATACAGTATCGGCCTCGGAGGCAGATGTTAGCCGAGACACCTTCGAGGTTGCCCCACAACCTCGAAAGCGAGCCGGAGGGACTGTCAGCCCCCATTACCCTTCTCGGTATCCAAGAACCGCTTGGTCTCCATCCAAAGGCGTGCGATGGCCTGGGAAGCCGGGCCCTGGGAATAGGAGACTACTGTTCTCCCTTGTACCATAGCCTCGGTGACCGCCTTATCGAAGGGGATATACCCTACCAGGGGCAGGCCTCGCGCGGCGCAATCTTCGGCTATAGCCTGGCTCACCTCGGGGTTAAGGTCGTACTTGTTGATGCAAAGCAACGCCGGTACGCCAAAGTGGGCTGTAGTGGACAAGATACGCGCCAGGTCGTGGACGCCGGCCACGGTGGGCTCAGTGACCAAGAGGGCCAGGTCGGCTCCTGCTGTGGTGGCTATCACCGGGCAGCCTATCCCTGGTGGCCCGTCAACGATGATAAGATCGTACCCATGAGCCGGTGCCAGTTGGCGGGCTTTTTGTTTGACCAAGGTTACTAATTTACCTGAAATTCCCTGGGCTGGTCGGAGTTGGGCATGCACCAGGGGGCCGTAGGGGGTGTCGGAGACGAACCAGTGGCCAGATACCGGCTCCTCCAAGCGTATGGCCTGGGAAGGGCATTCATAGTAGCAGACGGCGCACCCCTCGCAAGCGATGGGGTCTATCAGGTACTCCTCATCCACCTCCTGCACCGCCTGAAAGCGACAGACCTCGGCGCACCTCCCACAGGCCGTGCAGAGAGCGGGCTCTATGATGGCTAACTTGCTTCCCCTAAACTCATGTCTCTCCTTCATCTGGGGCGAAAGCACCAGTTCCAGATTGGCCGCGTCCACATCGGCATCGACCATCACTTTGCTCTCCGCGAGGTGGGCGAAGGAGGCGGCAACGGTGGTCTTTCCGGTTCCCCCTTTCCCACTCAAGATGACCAGTTCTTTCACCCGATCTGCCCTCTTATCTGCTCATATAGTCCTTGGAAACGTGGCTTGTAACTTGATGAGTGCTCCACTAGGGGTATACCCTGAGAGTACGCCTTTGCAATCTCTCTATCGAAGGGGATGCGCAGCAGTATGGGAACGCCTTCTTTTTGGCAATATCCCTCCACCCTGTCATCTCCTATATCGGCTCGATTGATCACCACCCCTATAGGCAACTTGAGTTCCCGCGCCACTTCCACCGCTAACTTCAGATCGTGGAGGCCGAAGGGCGTTGGCTCAGTGACCAAAAGGCAATAGTCACTGCCCCGCAACGATTCCACCACGGGGCAGGAGGTACCAGGCGATACGTCGAGGATCACCGTCTTGTCACCATGGGCCATCTCTTTCAGGCGGCGGATGATGGGTGGCGGCATCGGCTCGCCTGGCTTCAACAGGCCATAGGCGAAGGCCATTTCCCCCACGCTGCCCCACTCCACGACTCCGATCACGTAGGGCACCTCTTCAATCGCCTGTAGGGGACAGACCAGTGTGCAACCTCCGCACCCGTGACAGAGTTCGGGGAAGAAGAGCATCTTTTCCCCTACCACAGCGATAGCGTTGAATTGACAGACTTCAGCACAGCGACCGCAGAGGTCACATCTACTCTCATCAACCGAGGGTCTGAGGATGGCTACCTCTTCTCGCCCTTGAATCGTTGGCTTCAAGAAGAGGTGAGCATTGGGAGCCTCAACATCACAATCCAAGAGTTGCACCTGATTCTGGGGGAGGGACAAGGCCAGACTGACCGCTACGGTGGTCTTACCCGTTCCTCCCTTGCCACTGGCGACGGCTATCCTCATCTATCTACTCTCTTCTTTGGCTTCCTCATGCACCTTCGAAGCCAATAGACAGGTGAAGCCGGCCTCTGGGATATACCCTTCCAAAGGCGGCTCAGGCGATGGTATCCCGCTTGGCGCCTGGCATAGGGCTGAGCGGTATCGTCTTATCTGTAATCCCGCGCTCTTCAGCATCTCCTCTACCTCCCCGAGGCGGTAAAAATGAGCGACAGTGTAGAAGGGGTGGCCTCGCCGTCCCTTCTCCAGGTAGACCTCCACCCAGGGGCTCTCCCGAAGCATGAGGCCTAGAACCACGGCGCCGCCAGGGCGTACGACCCTGGCGCTCTCGCGGAGGACTAGTAAAGGGTCATCCACAAAGCACAAGGTCACCACCAACAGCACCGCCCCCAAGGTCTCATCGGGGAACGGCAAGCGTTCCCCCAGCCCCTGAAGGACCGATAACCCTCGCTGGCGAGCCAGGCGAAGCATGGAGCGGGCTGGGTCCAGGCCCACCTCCACGTCGAGGGCCTGGGCGAAGCGACCGGTACCGATGCCCACTTCCAGATGAGGCTTCGGCAGGCCGGAAAGTAGTGGCCGCAGGCACTCGACCTCTATGGGGAAGATAACTCGGCCAAGGGCGCCTTCGTACCAGCCATCGTAGCGCTGGGCTAATCCCTCGAAGATGCTCACACCCATGTTAGGAATAACTTTTCAACCAGCCTCTTGCTCTTCGAATAGTTCGGCCAGAGTATCCAACAGAGATATCGCTTCTGTGGGCCTCATCTCCCCGCCCACGTCAGTGAATATAGCGGCTCTTCTTTATCGGCGTCTATTTTCCTTCGCACATGTCAGAAAGCCACCTTCACTCCAGCGGGACAGGCCCTCACCCGCTCTCCGCAAGCGTGCCCCAAGGCTCCCAGGGCACGCTTGCCAGTGCAATGGTTCAGATAAAGGCGAAGGGAGCCATATTCCTCCCTCAATATGGCGATGATGTGATCTATCTCCTCTTCGCCCAGGTCTAAAAGGTGAGCACCGCCCAAAACGGCTTGAATGCGGCCGTCAAATGTCCGTCGCACGTGGGCTAAAGTATTTAGGAATCCGGCATGGGCACAGCCCAGCACCACGACTGACCCTTGAGGGGTCTCAAGGACCAGAGCCATATCGTCGGCATAGGGGTCGGGAGCCCAGCCGTGGGGAGTGCGAATAAGGTGTCGTGCACTTCTGCCCTCGACCTCGGGGCGGGGGGCCACCTCTCCAGTAGTCCAAACCTGCGATGCCACCTCTATAGGTTGGGAACTCAACTTCAGTTGGGCATACTCCTCAGCCTCCCTTGGGGATAGGGGCAAGCCGATATATTTCGGCTTCCACCACCTTCGGCGAGCGAACCGCGCTTGGAAGATGGCGGGGTGGGCGAAGAGTCTGCAACCCCGAGCCAAAGATAGGACGGTCATCAAGCCCCCAGTATGGTCTGGATGGCTATGGCTGAGCACAACATCGGAGACTGCTCTCAAGTCTAACCCTAACTTGGTGGCATTGTACAAGAGCACCCTTCCATTTGGGCCGGTGTCGAAGAGGAGTCGCTTCTCATCGGTCTGTATAAGGAAGGAGAGGCCATGCTCGGCCCTGAGGCCAGAGCCCGGCTGAATTTCGTCATTCACCAGGCAAGTGATGATGAACATAGTCTACTTCTCTTTTCTCTTGGCGCACTTTGGACAGTAGCCCAAGAGTTCAACCCGGCTTCCCGTAATCTGAAAGCCATGCTGGTCTGCTAGATCTTGGTGTATGTCGGCGCAGTGGGCGCACTGAAACTCGATCACCTTGCCACAGCCGAGGCATACCAGGTGTTGGTGTTCTTCCCTTGGTTTCGCCTCATAATGACGACGATCGGTAGCCAGACCGAGTTCCTTGACTAAGTCCAGTTCCCTAAGCAAGTCGAGGGTGCGATAGACGGTGGAGAGGCTGAGGCGAGGGTACCGCCTTTTTGCCCGCAGATGGATCTCATCCGCATCGAGATGGCCCTTATGCTCCTGAATGATCTCTACGATGAGCCTCCGTTGAGGGGTGATCCGCTTACCCTTGGCGCGGAAGAGACCTATGAGTTCTGCCTCTTTTCCCGACATACCCCATCACCTTCACAGATAGCAAGTTTCAGCCGAATAGGTTATCCAAAAGCATCATGATGGCGAAGCCCATAACGACCCCGAAGGCTCGTCGGTTTCCCTCCGTCAGTTATCATCTCTATCTTGGAATCTGCGATATATCTCTATCTTTCGACTGCGGCAATGGGCAAGCCATCCCACGGTGCAGAACTTCTATTCTCTCACCATTTTACTCCCGCACTTAGGACAACTCATATTGTAGCAAGGCTGGCCTACTTGGTGGGCGACCTTGTGGCCGCAGTTGGGGCAGACGCAATAGTCTCCGGGCCCGGCACCAGGCTTGGTGCCGCCCATCCGACCCCGTCCGCTGCCACCCGCGCCTCGTCCACCTCCGGCTCCTCTTCCTCGACCGAATAGCCTCTGGAACATCTCTATCACCTCCTTCTACATTCTCCATCCGAGGAACAGGGTGGGGTAGCGCACCGCTCCTCGCGCCCACAGCAGGTGGTTCCTGCAGGATGCTCTCTCCCTTTGCTCATCACATAGGGAGCAGAGAGGAGTTTTTTCAGGAGGGGGCTGCCGCACTTCGGACACCGCGGCGTGTCACCTCCAGAGCGGAGTAAGATTTCCACCCGCTCCCCACACTCCTTACAGAGATATTCGTATATCGGCATCTTCTCCCCTAATATCTTCCCCTTGCAGGTATGAGGGCCACGGAGGTAACCTACCTCCTCGATTGAACGGTTCAGCCAACCGGGCCACAGGCTGTGCTACTTGACTCTGAGGCCTTAGTCCCGAAGAGGGAGAAAAGTTTTTCCACCTTGCGCCCGCCACAGCGGGGGCACTCCACCTGGGATGTGGAGGAGATAGAGAGCAGCAGTTTCTCGAACTTCTTTCCACATTCCGAACATCGATATTCGTAGATGGGCATCTACTCCTCCAGATCGATTACCATCGCCGTTTCTGTATCATGGCACAGGTGTCATGAACCACTTTTATGCCGTGCTCCTGGCAAAAACGGATGGCCGCTTCCGACTCGCTGCCGGGTTGCATCCATACCCTCTTCAGACCCAACTGCGCACATTGACGCACGATCTCCTCTGTGACCGTTGGAGGCACCACTATGTCCCACTGCCGGCCTCTCTGGCAAATCGGAAAGGGCGGGGTAGAGGGTTTGGCCCTCGATCTCGCCTCTCCGCGGGTTAACCTGATAGACGGTGTACCCTGCCTCCCTTAGGTCCCGGAAGATCCGGTTACCGTACTTTGCGGGGTCCTCCGAGGCCCCTACCACGGCCCACACCCGCTGGTTGATGAACTCCTCGATAAGATCTTCCATTCGTGGCTACTCGTCCTTACCTCCTATCTCGATTGTCCTCCCCACACCGTTCCGGATGAAATCCTCTCCGAACGCCCGATGGAAGAGGCTAGTGGCCAACTCGCCGGTGCAGTGGCAAGGTGCTACCTTCTGCACCCCCAATTTCTGGAATTCGTCGATGATCTTTTCGATCTCGGCCTCGCTCTTGCTTCCGAGATGGAAGCCACCCAGGAGTAGATAGATCTCGTCGTTCCCTATCTCCTTGGCCTGCTCCACCATCCGCACGATGCCTGGATGGGCACAGCCGGTGATGACCACCAACCCCTTGGCCGTCTT
>CAZERB010000066.1:0-5882 GCA_964514645.1 uncultured Anaerolineales bacterium | reverse complement strand
ACCCGAAAGTGGTCGTAGGCGTCGAAGTCTAATATCTCTAGGTCCGCTTCGAAGAGTATCGACCAGTCGGTGTTGGCCTCGCAATGGACCCCCGCCAGGGCCCCCTCGGCATGGATGGCGCTCGCTACCTGGTTCAAATCCGATAGCACATCCTGGCGGCTGATAGCGGTGAAGGTCGAGGAGCCGAAGGCCAGAAGCCCCGGCTCATCTATGAAGATGAGCACCCGCGGGCAAAAAGGCTTAAGGCGCCGAATCTGCCAGGCCGCCTTCAGAGCCACGCTCTTCACTATCATATCCCGCAGCCTCTCATCGTAGTATGAGGGGCGGCGATTTTGGTCGGTGAGGTTAGTCCCCAGGGTGAAGGGGCCGGTAACCTGCCCCTTCACCGCCACTAGAGGGGTAGGGTGGTTTTGGAGTTGGCGCAGGAATTCAGGGAAGCCCGCGGCGTATTGGGGGGAGATGGCGAAAGCCTCGAGCGCCTCATCTCTCCCCTCCTGGAAAGCCAGATACCGCTCGTAGAAGCCTAGTAACTCCTCTTCAAAGCCAGCCGTTTTCGTGTCGAAGAAGGTGCGTCCCCCTTCCTCCCGTAGGCCAGCCATCCCCTCCGTGAACTGGACTATCATCGGCTCTTTGGGGCCGCGCTTGGGGAACTGGACCCAGGATGGTATCTCCGGCGTGGCCGCCAAGGAGAGCGCCGTCCCCCTTACCACATCGGTATGGGGGAGGCTGCCCAGGGTCGTGGCTCGAAGGCTCGGCTTCCATTTAACGTGCATCGTCCTACCTCATAGGCCATATCGGTTGATCGAGTATACTAAAGGGCTGGACGTAGGTCAATGTTTGACCTTGCGGGCATAAATTTGTATAATTTGGCGTGGACTCTGGGCGCGCCAGAGCCTTCTTTTGCTCAGGAGGAGACCATCAAATACAACGTTCTCTTCAAGCCTGAGGATAAGCGGGTCGAGGTCGATTCCGGAAGCCTCATCCAAGATGCGGCTTTAGAAGCAGGGGTAGAGATGAACATGCCCTGCGGAGGGCAGGGGCGATGTGGGCGGTGCGCGGTCATCGTGGAGGAGGGCAAAGTGCGCCGCCGTTCCACCCTTCGCCTCTCCGCCCAGGAGGTGGAAGAGGGCTGGGCCCTGGCCTGCCAGACGGTCATCGAGAGCAACCTAGTTATCACCATCCCACCCCAGGAGAGGATCGAACGGCGAATCCCCACTGCCAAGGTAGCGGCCAAAATCGCCCTCCCCTTCCCCTACGACTGGTGCCAGGATCAGGCTATCCAAAAATATTTCGTTTCAGTGGAACCTCCCAGCCTGGATGACAATACCGATGATTTCTCCCGCCTCAAGAGAGCCCTGACCAAGGAGCACGGAATCAGAAACCTTGTGGCCGACCTGCCTCTCCTACGAAAAATGGGGGCCGTCTTGCGAGAGGCGGAGTGGCAGGTGACGGCGGTCCTAGAATTAGACACCTGGGCCAGCCCAGAGGGCCCTCCGCGCCTGGTCGATATCCTCCCTGGGGATGCGACGGCTACCTCCTGGGGAGTGGCGGTGGATATCGGGACCACCAGCAACGTGGTCTACCTAGTCGACCTCTTGAGCGGCGAGGTCCGAGATACAGCCACCGACTACAACGGCCAGATCGCCCGCGGCGAAGATATCATCTCCCGCATCATCTACGCCAGCCAAGATGATGGGCTCTGCGAACTTCAAGAGTTGGTAGTGGGGACCATAAACAAACTCCTTAAGAGAGTCTGTGAGCGGCAGGGGATAAAGAATAGCGAGATATACAAGATGGTGGCGGCGGGAAACAGCACCATGATCCACCTCTTTTTGGCCATCCCGCCGGAGTCGATCCGCCTGGAGCCCTACGTGACCGCCATAAACCACCCCTTGCCCGTCAGAGCGAGAGAGATCGGCATAGATATAAACCCGGAGGCCACCATCGATTGTCTGCCCGGTGTGGGGAGTTACATGGGGGCGGACATTACCGCTGGGGTGATGAGTTCCGGCCTCTGCGAGAGCAAGAAATTGACCCTCTTCATGGACATAGGAACCAACGGGGAGATAGTGCTGGGCGATGGCGATTGGCTCATCTCCTGCGCCTGTTCGGCGGGGCCAGCCTTCGAGGGGGCTGGAGTGGAGCATGGTATGCGGGCCACGGCGGGGGCCATCGAGGAGGTGTGGATCAACGGCCAAACTTTGGAGCCCACCTATCGAGTCATAGGGAATGAAGCCCCTCGGGGGCTCTGTGGCTCAGCCCTTATCTCCCTTCTAGCCGAGATGTTCATCACCGGGATAGTAGATAAAAGAGGCCGAGTGCGCAAGGATCTCCCCACGCCCAGGGTAAGGGAAGGAGAACATGGGTGGGAGTACGTGGTGGCCTGGGGGACTGAGACGGCCCACGGCCAGGATATAGCCATCACCCAAGTAGATATCGAAAACCTTATCCGGGCCAAGGCGGCTATCCATGCTGGCTACTCCGTCCTCTCCAAAAGCGTCGACCTAGATATATCCCAAGTGGAAGATTTTCTGATCGCCGGTGCCTTCGGCCAATACCTAAACGTGGAGAGGGCCATCCAGATCGGCCTTCTGCCCGACATCCCTTGGGAGAAGTTCAAGTTCCTGGGTAACACCTCTGTGCGGGGGGCCTATATGGCCCTTCTGAGCCGCCAGGCTCGGCAGGAAATAGCCAAGATCGCACAGATGATGACCTATATGGAGTTGAGCGCCGATAACCGCTTCACTCAAGAGTTCGTCTCCGCCCTCTTTTTACCCCACACCCAGATAGAGGAATACCCCTCCGTGATGGCCCTCCTAGAAGAGCAGCGATAAGAGTAGAGAGACAAAGAGCCACACCCGAGGCGCGGCTCTAAAATGAGAAATAAAGATACCTATGATACTAGGTGACCCTTCTTGCCTCTGCAAATCCTACCTTTTCAGCCGGCCTTTGCGAACTGCGAGAGATATGCGTTCCCTAGCAACTCCTCCAGGTTTTTCTGGGCTTCTCGCCAAGCCCGGCTGACGGTGCAGGCATCCTCCAAGGGACAGGTACGATAGGGATCGGTGCACTCGTTGAGGATGATGGGTCCCTGCACTGCCTCCACCACCTCCCGCAGGCTAATCGTTTCGGGAGAGCGCGCCAAGGCCACCCCTCCAGCCGCCCCGCGGTGAGTGCGTACCAGCCCCGCTTGGGTCAGGCCAGCCAACACCTTGCTCAGGAAGGCGGGAGGAATCTGTTGGCGGTCGGCGATGCCCTGAGTGATATTCCTCTCCTCTCCAGGCCGACTGGCCAGGTCCACCATGGCTCGGATAGCATAGTCTCCACCCCTGCTCACTAACATGGCTCCTCCTTTCCTCCCAGACGTTCTTGGAAGGTTGACCTCAATTTAACCATAGCACACTTTTACCTTTCCGTCAAAATTCGACCCTAATTGTAGCCTTTACCCCACGAAAAAGGCTACCTCTATGTAGATGGCTCTCATCTAAGTGAAAACAACAGATCAAGGAGTGCGAGTTTACTCTTCTATGATCTGAAAACTGCTCGCTATCTCGGCCACTCCGGAGATGGTAGCCCCTATGGAGCAGTACTTTTCCTCTGAGAGTTGAATGGCTCGCCTCACCGCTTCCTCCTTCAAGCCTTTACCTCGAAGGAGGTATTCTATCTCGATGCGGCGGAAGGTCCAAGGGGGCTCTGGGTCTTGCTCCCCGGTTATCGTTATCTCCAGGTCGGTGACTTTTTGGCGTTGCTTTTCCAGGATGGAGATGACGTCCACGCCTGTACAGCCTCCTAACCCGAGGAGCAGAAGATCCGAGGGTTTTAAGCCCGTGCCCTCCTGGGAACTGGACATCACCAAGGAGTGGCTCGTGCTATCCGTGCCCACGAATTGCTTTCCTTCCAGCCATTTAACCCTAACCTGGGACATGATTTTTCCTCCAGAGAGCAAAAAGGCGATGTCGAAAAGCCTCAGCCAAAACCCAAACCTCTTTCCTTCAAGGAGATATACCGCTGGGAGCCGATGATTAAATGGTCCAAGACCTCTATGCCCAAAAGTTCACCCGCCTTGACGATCTCTTGGGTGATTTTGACATCATCGGGAGAAGGGGTGGGGTCACCCGAGGGGTGGTTATGGACTACGATGATCGCCGCACAGTTGCGCCTCACCGCCTCCCGGAAGAGTTCCCCGACCCTGAGCCAAGCGGTGTGAAGGCTCCCCCTATAGATGGTGGATACGCCCAACACCTGACTCTTGACATCTAGGAAGAGGACACGCATCTCCTCCTGCTCCAGGGCGCCCATCTCCAAGAGGAGGAGGTTAGCCACATCGGCAGGGGACTTGACCTGGGGTCGCTCCTCGGGGGAGGCGGTGAGCAGGCGGCGGCCCAACTCCAGCGCGGCTTTCACCTGGGCTGTCTTGGCCTGGCCCATCCCTTTGAGAGCACTGATCTGGGCGAAGTCCGCCTTAAACAGGCCTCTCAGCCCTCCGAACTGGGCCAGAAGCCTGCTGGCTAGGTTAATGACGTTCTCCCCGCCCACCCCGGTGCGCAAGATGATGGCCAAGAGTTCAGAGGTGGAGAGGGCACTTGCGCCATAATGCTCTAACCTTTCCCGTGGCCGCTCGCTTGGAGGGAGATCCTTGATCCGGGGGTGATACTCGAGTGTGCCTTTTTTCTCCATGGCTCCTCCTAAGAAGCGCTCGCCCCGATAGCCTTCAAAAATATGAACGAAAAATGCCTTTTCAAAGAGAGTGTGCTATGGATGGGGAAAGCGGCATCACACTATCTTGAACGCGGGTCGGGTATGGCGCGTGTAGTCCGGCAAGAGGAGAGGAGAGGCTATCTGGGGCTCGAGACCGGCCTCTTTCAGTTGTCGTTCCCAATCTCGCAAATGCTCCAAGGTTAACTCTCCTAACTCAACCTCCTTAGCCCGCAAAGCAGCCGCCTTGCCAGCCCGCCGCCCATAGACGGTTATATCCAAAAGGGAGTTCCCCATCAGCCGGTTGCGCCCCTGGACCCCGCCTGTCACCTCGCCAGCCACATATAGGTTTGGAATCTCGGTCGAACCGTCGGGCTTAATGGCTATCCCCCCGTTTTGATAATGGAGGGTAGGATAGACGAGGATGGGCTCCTTGGTCATGTCGATGTCGAAGCGGTCGAATTGACGGACCATAGCCGGCAGGTTATTTTGGATCGTTCCTGGCCCCTTGAGGATATCGATCATGGGGGAATCGAGCCAGACACCCGGCTGCCCCGTAAGGGTGACTACCCCCTTCTTTCGCTCTACACATTCTCGGATGATAGCCGCCGACTCCACATCCCGCGTCTCCAGGGGGTAGACGAACTGCTCGCCTTCCACATTGACCAGTTGGGCTCCCAACCCTCTCACCTTCTCGGTCACCAGTTGTCCCAGGATCTGCTCAGGGTAGGCCGCTCCAGTGGGATGGTACTGCATAGTATCGATGAAAGCGAGTTTGGCCCCCACCCGGTAGGCCAGAACCAACCCATCGGCCGTAGCCCCATAATGGTTGGTGGTGGGAAAACCCTGATAGTGAAGGCGGCCGCCGCCGCCGGTGGCGATGGTCACCGTTTTAGCCTTCACCAGGCTATAATCGCTCGTCTCCAAGTTAAGAAGGATAGCCCCGGCTACCTGGCCTTTATCATCCATCACCAACTCCACGGCGGGGGCGAACTCCAAGACCGAGATCGGACGGTTGCGGACCTCGTCGCGCAGAGTGCGCATTATCTCTGCCCCTGAGTAGTCGCGAGCGAAATGCATCCTCTTGCGGGAGGTGCCGCCACCGTGGATGGTCCTCATCGTCCCCTCGGGTTCCTTGTCGAACATACAGCCCAGATCTTCCAGCCATTGGATAACTGAAGGGGCGT
>CAZERB010000065.1:0-5928 GCA_964514645.1 uncultured Anaerolineales bacterium | reverse complement strand
AGAGGCCACTCCCGCCGATGACCCCTATCCTGGCCTCAGCCATTTTTCCCTCCTATCTGTGAGCGTCCGTAAAGGATCCCTGTGGGATCGAAGGGAGTATAGCCCACCCCTAGGCCTTTGGCAAACGCAAGAGTGAATTCTAGCGCTGTGACCTTCCCGACCTAGTACCAGATTTCGTCTCCGGAGACCAGTTGGTAGAGGGAAAGAAAGAGGACGTACCAGCAAAAGTAGCCGAAAAAGGCCACAGGGGGGACACCAAGAAAGCGCGGCTCGAGCCAAAAGAGGTTTTGGTACTGCCAAGAGCCCATGAGAGCGTTTAGACCCTCCCAGATAAGGGTCAAGATTAGCGAGGCTAAGGTCAAGGCTGCTAGAGAGCTCCAGAAGCCCTCTAGGAGGCCATCTAGAAGCCCTTTTGATCCTTTTTTGTAGATCCCGTACTCCAAGAGAAGCCAAAGGCCGGCGAAAGTGGGGATGATGAGGGGCCCAGGGGCATCCATATGGAGAAAGGCGAAGAGGGGGAGGGCAAAAAGGATCGCCCCCATTGGTCCAGAGGCGGAAAGGAAAGCCTTTCGCCACCTCTCGGGAAGGAGGACACTTTTGCCGAGGCCTCGGGTGAGGAGGGAAGCCAGTCGATACGATTCATAGATGGCGGGAAGGCAGAAGCCCCAGCCTAGGTAGAGCCCTATGGCCAGGAGGGGCGTGGTAACGGTCAAATAGCGGAGTATCTTGGTGACGGCGATCATCTGGAAATCTAAAAAGAGGCCGAAGAGAGCGCCCGCGAGGATCATTCCCATTATCTTTCTTTTGGGGCCATGCAGAGTCGAGCGGCCGGTGAGGCGGAAGTTAAGGCCGTCGCAGAGGAGCCAGACTCCCAGGGGGAAGATGATGTGAAAATGGAAGAGGGCTGTTTTCGGGCCCAAGGTATAAGAGGCTACAAGGATAAGAAAGCCGAGGGCTAACTGGAGGCTAATCACCCCTGGTTTTCCCGCGACTCAAGGCCCGCTCCATCTCCCGCTGGGCCTCTCTCTCGGCGATATCGCGCCTCTTGTCGTAGAGTTTCTTCCCTCTGGCCAAGGCTATCTCCACTTTGACGTATCTATCCTTCAAGTATAAGCGTAAGGGGACAATAGTGTAGCCCTTCGCTTGCGCCTTCCCTGCGAGGCGGTTTATCTGATAGCGGTGGAGAAGGAGTTTTCGGTCCCTTTTGGGGTCGTGGCTTTGGCGACCAGCTTCTTTATAAGGGGCTATGTGAACGCCCACGAGCCAAGCCTCGCCACCCCTGATCATGACGTAACTATCCTTGAGGTTCACCTGACCAGCCCGGACCGATTTTATCTCCGTACCGGTGAGGGCTAGCCCCGCTTCGTAGGTTTCATCGATGAAATAATCGTGGCGGGCCTTTCTGTTGAGAGCGATAAGTTTCTCCGTCATCTCTCTAGGTAATCGATGGCCAGTTCCAGTTGGGGATCTAGGCCTTTAGCCAGATCTTCGTCGGTGATGTAGACCTCGACATCAGGGATGAGTCCTTGTCCCTCTATGAGCCGGCCGTGAGGGGTGAACCAATGGGCTATGGTGATGCGTAAGCCAGAGCCATCGCTCAACTCATGCTGAACTTGGACGGAGCCTTTGCCTACAGTCTTCTGGCCGATGAGGATCCCTCTTCTATAGTCCTGTATGGCTCCGGCAACTATCTCTGAGGCGCTGGCGCTCCCCCCATTCACCAGGACGACCAAGGGGATCTTCGTGGCCAGGCCGCCGCCTTGAGCCTCATAATCTTCTATACCTTTGCCCCTCTCAGACATGATGACGCCCTCGGCGATGAACTCGCTCCCCACATCGATGGCCGCCGTAACCAGTCCACCAGGGTCATCACGCAAATCTAAAATTAACCCTCGAGGGTTCTTAGCCAAAAGATCTACGAGAGCGGCCCTCAATTGTCGAGGGGCCTGGGAGTTGAACTCGTTCAGTTTGATATACCCTATCTCGCCATTTAAGAGGCGGTACTCTACGGTGAGGAGTTCGATCTGCTGACGTACGACCTCCACTTCGAAGGGCTCAGCAACCCCTTGCCGCTGGATGGTGAGACGGACCGTCGTCCCCTTCGGACCCCGGATGAGGCTGATAGCCTCTATGAGGTTCATCCCTCGTATCTCCACCCCATCCACTTCCAAGACCAAATCTCCAGCCTTGAGCCCGGCCAGATCTGCGGGCCTCCCCGCTAAGGGCTCGACGATGACTAAATAGCCACCCTCGTTCATCTCTACCAAGGCCCCGATACCCTCGAAGGTTCCGGTGAGATCCTCGCGAATGATGGCTATATATTCTGGGGTGATGAAGGCAGTATTTTCGTCTTCTAACGTGGAGAGAGCACCCCGAATAGCTCCATAGGTGAGTTCCTTAGGGTCGATGGGTTTTTGGTAAAACTCGTTCTCTACGATCCCCCAAGCCTCCCAAAAGAGCCTGAACTCTTCCTCTAGGGCTGGTGGCGGCGCTACGCTCTTCTCCGCCATCACCGGGGAGGCGAGGATAAAGCCGGCTGATGATCCGGCAAGATAGGAGGTAGCGATGATGAAAACCATGAGCAGAGTGAATCCAGCGAGTTTGGCCGCCTTTGCCACTATGCCCCTCCCTTAGTCAACATAATGTTCAAGGGTTGGAGACCTCCCGATGCAGGGTAGGGGAGGAGGCTTCTGAGGTATGCGAGTGCCCGATCCAGTTGTGGGTCGCGCTGGTTATCGATATCCTCTTGGGTCAGGGGAACTTCAAGATCGGGGATGAGGCCAGCCCCTTCGATCTCGTGACCCTGGGGCGTCAGCCAGTGGGCGGTAGTTACATGGATGCTGGAGTGATCGCTAAGTTCGTGAACCGTCTGGATGGAGCCCTTGCCGAAGGTCTTCTCGCCGATGACGACAGCACGTTGATGATCGCTTAAGGCTCCGGCCACTATCTCCGCTGCACTAGCCGTGCCACTGTTAACCAAGACGGCAAGAGGGGTCTCGGTGGCCAGGCCTCCCTTTTTGGCAGGAAAAGGTTGGTCGTTCCCTTGGGCGTCCCGCTGGTAGAGGATGACGCCAGTATCGATGAACTGGCCGGCTACGTCCACTGCTGTCCCGATGAGGCCGCCTGGGTTATCCCTGAGATCTAGGATCAGGCTGGTAGCGCCCTGGCTTTGCAGTTGAGCAAGAGCGCGTCGCAGTTCTTCGTCCGTGCGCCCGCTGAAGAAGGATAACTTGACGTAACCGATTCCCTTCTCTTTCAACTCCCAGGTGACTGTGGGTGGCTTGATCTCTTCACGCGTGAGTTGAAGGATCAAGGGCTCCGGCTCACCTTCCCTTCGGATAGTCATATCTACCTTACTGCCTACCGGCCCTCGAATCAGGAGGGTGGCTTCGTTTTGAGAGAGGCCGAAGATGTCAGTGCCGTCCACGGCGACGATTATGTCGCCAGGACGGATGCCTGCTCTGGAAGCGGGAGAGTCCTGGAAGGATGCCACCACGACTAAGTAACCGTTCATCATCGTGTATTCGGCGCCGATGCCCCCATACCGACCCTGGAACTGGGCTTCCTCTATCTCCCGATCTGGGGGCTCGATGAAGAAAGTATTTGGGTCGCCAAGGGCGGCTAGCATCCCTCGAATTGAGCCGTAAGTCTGGGTCTTGGCGTCGGGCAGTTCTCCATAGAATTTCTCCTCCACCAGGTTCCACGCTTCCCAGTAGACCTCGAACTCAGGCGGCTCCTCCGCAGCAGGGTGGAGGATCTCGCTCTCTTCTACCTTTCCTACATAGGTTGGAATTACCTGGAAAGCGAACCCCACCAGGTAGGAAAAAGCAGCCACGATAGATGCCAGGAGGATCAAGGTTAGCCGTTGGAAGGTTTTGTCCGCCACCTGAATTCTTGACATAATGATTTTTCCCCTCTTCCAAATTCTACCACTCTTTGTGATCGGGGGCAAACCGCTGTAATGAGATAAGTTTAGAGTTTTTGGGTTATATAGATTATCGGATACGTGTCATGCATTATGTCAATTCATGGGCATTGTTTAATGTGGTATATTACATAAGATATATAGTGCGAAGTTCATAATGAAAGTTAGGGCCCCCTACTCTGGTGTTACCAGTAGTAGGTCCCTTAGGGATATGGAGCACCAGAAGTAGGTCCCTTAGGGAAATGCTGGATCATGTTCCAGAAGTAGGTCCCTTACCGAAGTAGGTCCCTTAGGGAGGGAGGGTTATATGAGGTGTTTCTCGAATAAGGCCTCTAACTCCTGGGGGAGTTTTCCTTCTATGATTATGCCGTGCTCTGTGTATCTTTCTAGTTTTACCAGGCCACGCTGGTGGAAGAGGCCGAGGAGGTTGTTTTCCCCGTGGGGCAGGAGGACACTGACGGGGATCAACTCTTCTTGGAGGACCGCTTCTACCCGGCTGAGAAGGAGGTGCAACCCTATGCCTTCCAGAGCTGAGATAGGTACACAGTTGGGGTAGCGACGGGAGATCTCCACTAGAAGTGGCGACTTCTCGAAGGAGGGAAAAAGATCTATCTTGTTGAGAGCGGTCACCAGGGGCCTATCATCAGCCCCTATCTGCCTCAGGGTCTCCTCCACGGCTAGGATTTGCTCCTGTACGTTGGGGTGTGTTATGTCGACAATGTGGAGGAGGAGGTCCGCTTCCGTGATCTCTTCCAGGGTAGCCTGGAAAGCGGCCACTAATTGGGTGGGGAGTTTCTGGATAAAGCCTACGGTGTCGGTGAGGAGGGCCACTCGCCCGTGAGGAAGGGACACGCGGCGCGTAGTAGGGTCCAGCGTGGCGAAGAGCTTATCTTCTACCAATATATCTGAGCCGGCTAAAACGTTCAAGAGGGTAGATTTTCCCGCGTTGGTGTAGCCCACGATGGCCACCACCGGCATGGCTGCCCGGCGACGTCGCCGGCGGTAGAGACGTCGATGGGTGCGAACTTCCTCCAGTTGCTGCCGCAGGCGGGCTATCCTTTGCCCTATCTCTCGTCGGTCGGTCTCTAATTGGGTCTCCCCGGGGCCCCTCACCCCCACGCCGCCAGGGCCGCCACGGGCCGCAGTGCCCCCCGCCTGGCGGGCCAGGTGGGTCCAGAGACGGGTCAGTCGGGGCAGCCGGTACTCATACTGGGCTAATTCAACCTGGAGCCTCCCCTCATGAGTGCGGGCGTGTTTGGCGAATATATCCAGGATGAGGGCTGTGCGGTCGACGATCTTGAGGTCTAGTTCCTCCTCTAGGTTCCGTTGCTGGCGGGGGGAGAGTTCCTCATCGAAGATAATTACGTCAGGCTTGAGTTTGCCCTTAAGGGTTTTGAGTTCCTCCACTTTTCCCTTGCCGATGAGGGTAGCGGGACGAGGGTGCTCGAGCCGCTGGACAGTAGATCCCACCACCTCGATCCCTGCCGTGCGGGCCAACTGGGCTAACTCCGCAAGGGAGTCCTCCGCCCGCCAGACCGACTTCTCTCGCTTCAGTTCTACCCCTACCAAGAAGCCGCGCTCCATAGGCTCCTCTACAGGAAGCGTTTTCTCCTTTGTCAAAAGTGCCTCCTAATCTGCTGTCAAGAGTTTCACCATCACCTGCCCCACACGTTCCCAAACACTTGGCGCTATTATTTTATCACAGATGTCCTCGGTGGCGTGCCAGAAAGGGTAACTGAAATCGATTATGTCAACGGGGTGCTGACTTCTCGAAAAGGGGTATGGTCATCCGATGTCCCATAATCTTCCCTTACAACTGGCGGTCCCAGTTCCTCTCGTAGTACATCCTATGATTGGCTCCTACTACTTGCATGCCCCCAAAAGTCTTCGCATAGTCTCATTTGGTTGTTTGTTGTATTTTATTGTTTGGTTTGGGTGAGTTTGTTTGTGACTACGCGAAGGGATCATGTACCTTTAGAGTTGCAACGCACTAACTCCGCCAG
>CAZERB010000064.1:0-5928 GCA_964514645.1 uncultured Anaerolineales bacterium | reverse complement strand
AGGATGTTGTGGGTCCAACTTGCACCTCAAATGCTCTACATCTGGCCATATTCGGTTCGAGTCTTGCGAGTCCTCCGGCCACGTGGTAGACTGGTCTCGATTGTGAATGTCAAACACCGATCCTTGTCAGATTGGTTCGGTGTTGACCTATCCTCCTTGCCGGAGACCGTTCGGCTCTGGAGCAGTGGTCGCGAGAGCAGGGAAGTACCTCACCAAGAATCCAGCATCGCTTCTTCGTTCGACCCATTGCAGGGCTTGCATTCTTGCAGGCACGACGGACTTGGAGACGCAGGTGCGCCGCGACAGACCAATCTGGGGTCCATCTAAACGATATGAGATAGGTGCGCAGTTCGCTCTTTGGGTGTGGGACTGGCCTCTGGAGAAGCGGGTGTAGGCGACTGGCGCGAGTTTGCGTTTCTAGTACACAAGGCGAAAGCCTGATGGATGGTGAATCAAGAGAGGGGATTAGATGAAAATTGAGTTATGGCAATCGCAGGAATTCGAGCATGCGCACGAAGCACACGCCCTGCAAACCCTACTGACAAACGTGAGAGAACAAGATTGGGATGACTTCTGCCTCGTATGTGCAAACTTCTTCTGTGCCGGTGAACAGATCGATCTCATGGTCATCAAACCTCGCGCCGTTGTCGCAGTTGAGTTGAAAGATGCATCCGGCCGGATTGAAGGCGGCGAGAACGGCAGCTGGGTGCTGATCGAAACCAGGGTCTAGGTGAGAGGGACATGGGAGCTTCGCCGAACATGGTTGCACTCTCACGAACGCGCAGGCCGTGGTGCATTGACGCATTTCCCCGGGGTCCCTCTCTGCCTACAGGTTGGGAAAACAATCTAAGGCTCTGGCCAGGAGTCGAGGGCAGAAGCAGTGACCGGCCACTCTGGGCCCTTGCATCCCAGACGGTGACGGTGCGTTTGCACTATCCCAGCTGGCTGACTGCCTATCATATCGGGAGGTGCAAAGATCATGAAAGCGGTTCGCTTGGTGAGAATAGGGCAGCCTCTGCGAATGCAAAAATTGGCCACGCCTCGCATTGGGGAACAGGATGTGCTGGTCCGTGTCAAGGCGGCTGGCATCTGCCACTCCGACGCACACTACCGTGCTGGTGTCTCTCCCGTCCGTTCTATGCCGCTGACTCTGGGACATGAAGTTGCCGGAGTGGTTGAAGAGGTCGGTTCCCAAGTCAAGGACGTTGCAACTGGCGATCGGGTCTGCGTGCACTATATGGTGACCTGCGGAGATTGTTGTTACTGCAGCACCGGTAACGAGCAGTTTTGCACCTCCGGCGCAATGATCGGCAAGCATCGTGACGGAGGATACGCGGAATGCATCAGCGTGCCCTCTCGCAACGCGTTCTCTCTCCCCGACGAACTCTCGTTTGAAGAGGGAGCAGTGTTGATGTACTCTTCCGCGACCTCCTTCCACGCGTTGCGGAAAGCAGAGGCCAAACCAGGAGAGACGGTAGCGATCTTCGGAGTCGGTGGACTAGGGATATCGGCAATTCAACTGGGTCGTGTCTTCGGCGCTTTTGATGTCTATGCCGTGGATGTGAACAACGAGAAGCTAGGGGTAGCCGAAGACCTTGGAGCGGTCCCTGTTGATGCCAAGGCAGGCGACCCGGTGGAGGAACTGCGGCGCTTGACAAGAGGATCGGGGGTTCAAGCGAGCTACAGTCAACAGAAGACTGTCCAGCATTTCGGCTTGCTCCAAGTGGGCACCAGAGCAAGCCCAGGCCGATGGCCGGTGCGGGGCGCCATAGAGGGACAAACAACTTAGTTGGTCGACTCACCGTCTCGCACAGCCGATATGTTCTGACCCCAGCCGTTCGCGATACGAACGCGAGACAATTGCTCATCAGCGAGCCCAGTTCGTGGCCTTCCAAAGCGAAAAGCTTTCACGCGTGCCACCCGCCGACTGCTGAGGGGGAGCCCTCTTTCGACATCCGAGTGGATCCCGAATACTCTCTTCTCTCGCGGTCAAGCGATGAAGCAAGTGGCCACAAGAGTTCCGGTCATATCAACGACGAACCATCAAGGTCATCGGGCGCGGGAACCCCCATCAGGTGCAAGATAGAGGGCATGAGATCGACTATCTCCACCACCCCTTTCGAGGGCCTTTGTCCCTCGATGTAGAGGAAGGCGTCATCATAGGTATGCATCCCCACCAAGGGGCCTCTATCGGTCAGACATTCTTTTTTTATAGAGCCTTTGAGATCATATCCCCTCTTGGGCATCACCACCAGGTCTGGAGCCTGGGCGTAGCAACTCCCGGTATACAGTTCCTCCCGTCTGAAGACCCTCTCTACCATCGGCTCTTTCGTCTCTGGGTCCTCAAGCCCGCTGAGCCCCTCTGCCAACTCCTTCCTTACCCCCTCATATTCCTCGCCCGGCTCCACGCTCCCCCGCGGCTCTCTACCCCTTAGATTCACGTAGACCCGGCCGGGGTCCATGCTATAGGCCTTTGATCCTCCATCGATATCCGCCCACGATTCGGGCGGCTCTTTAGAGAAGTGCAACCACCCTTTCTCCCGGAGCCAGTGGTTGATATATACCTCTTTCTTTACCAAGCAGAAGCCGTGATCTGAGAGGACGATGAGAGTGGCCTTCCCCTCCAGCCGTCGGTGGAGTTCCCCCAGAAATTCATCCAACCGCTTATAGAAAGCCAAAAATCGTGGTCCATATTGGGGGTCGCCCACCTCCATATCCTCCCAGAGGAAATGGTGGAGCCGGTCCGTCTCCATGATGTGAAGCATGAAGAAGTCCCAAGCCTCGGACTCTAGGAAATGGAAAGCCGCCTCCGCCCGCTTTCGCAAGGTATAGTCCAGGTCTTCGAGCAGTTTATCCTTCGATTCCCGGGCTTGCCAGGGATCCACGTCTATCCGGTAGCCCATCTCCTCCAGTTTCTCTCCCACCCACGAGGGGTAGGTGCCCGTTTTTAGATTGGGCATCAAGAAGCCAGGCACTAGGATGCCGTTCACCTGTCGAGGGGGGTAGGTAACCGGCACGTTGATCACCACCACCCGCTTGCCGTTTTTGCTCAACACCTCCCAAAGGGTCTCACCCTTCATGCTCCTGGAGCTGGGGATATAGATCTCGTAGGAACCTTGTACCCGGTCGACAAAGCCGTAAATGCCGTGCTTCCCCGGGTTCTTTCCGGTCATAAAGCAGGCCCAGGCTACCGAGGAGACGGTGGGCAAGACGGAGTTCATGGGGCAGATGCTGCCCCCTTCGAGGATGCGGGCTAAATGGGGGAGTTCACCTTCTTGGGTCAAACGAGTGAGCAGGCTATATGGTGTGCCATCCAAGCCGATGACGACAACACGCCTGTCCTTACAAGGTCCCGCTGAAGTCGAGGCTCCCCCTTTCCGGTTTAGAACGCTCATAGATCTTCATCCTTCCGAGGTAATAACTGCCAGATGGAACTATAACACGATAGAAACATAGGAGCAAAGGAGAATAAGGTTCCTGCGCGGCGTCAGTTGTTACCATCTGGCGGCACCCAAAGACCTCTGGAGCACGGTAGGGCAGGTTTCCATACCTCCCTATTTACCGGCATCGACAGGCCAAAGATACTGCCATCTGCTCCGAGGTGACTGCTCCAACGCTTGGCTATCAGGAAGCAACTCATGACAGCACCAAAAACCACAAGCAAACTGTAACACGACAGACCCGCTAGGGCAAAGAAGAAAGAGGTTCAACTCCCGCCTTTGGGAAGGCTGAAAGCCCAGACCGCTACCTAATTGGCCCCAGGTGCATGGAGCGAGTGAACTCCTCGGCGAAAGAGGGGTAGTTGGTCAACTCTATATACTCGACCCTCCGCGCGATCTGGGCGGCTTGGGCTCGCATCTCCTTAGAGATCAAGGCTATCTTGGCTCCCATCCCCGCAGCGTTTCCCACCTGCTTGAACCGCTCCAAGGGCAAGGGGGGTAACATGCCGATGGTCACACCGCTCTCTATGCTGATGTAGTTGCCGAAGGCCCCGGCTATGATCACCTCCTCCAGATCAGAATCGGTAAGCCCGGCTTCGGAGAGAAGTATGTTTATGCCCGCCCGAACCGCCCCTTTAGCCAACTGTATCTCGCCGATGTCGCGACGGGTTATGACGATCTCTCTCCCCAGGCCGCTCTCCCCCTTTTCCACCAAAACGAACTCTTTGTCGCGGTCAGTGCGCCGCACCCGAGGGTGGTCCCTCATCGCTCCTTTCTCATCGACTATTCCCAGCCGAAGGAGTTCAGCCACCGCATCTAAAACCCCCGATCCGCATAGGCCCACCGGAGGCAGGCCACCGATAGTCTGGTACTCGACCTGGAAGTCAACTATGCGGAGTCGTTCGATCGCTCCCACAGCGGCTCGCATACCATCTTTTATATGCGCTCCCTCGAAGGCTGGCCCTGAGGCACAGGAGCAACTGAGAAGCCTTCCTCCTGCAGCGAGGGTGATCTCGGTATTAGTGCCTATGTCCAAGCCCAGCGTAGCCCGCTCCGATTTATGGATCCCTGTGGCCAGGAGCATGGCCACATGATCCGCACCTACAAAGCCAGCGATATTGGGCAAAAGATGCAGATACCCTCCCGGAGCAATGGATAGCCCAACATCCCGGGCTTTGATATCTAGGGCCTCACTCACCGCCGGGACATAGGGCGCGAGGCCCAGTTGGGCTACGGGGAGACCCAGGAAGAGGTGATGCATCGCCGTGTTGCCTACCACCACAGCCTCCAGGATCTCGTCGACCTTCAAGCCACATTCACGGCAGAGGGCCTGAGCAAGTTCGTTGAGGGCTCCCACGACCGCCTCTTGCAGCTGGTTGGCTCCCTCTTTCATAGCGTAAGAGATACGACTCATCACATCTTCGCCATACCGGATCTGGGGGTTCAGAATGCCCTTGGCAGTCAAGAGTTGGCCCGTGGCTAGGTCGACCAGGTAGCCGGCGATCTTCGTCGTCCCCAAATCGATGGCCAAGCCCAAAGACTTTTGCCCTTTAGGCAAAAAGGCTATCACCTCCCGCCCCCGAAGAGCCACACTCCCCGACCACTCGTTGCCCCTCAACAGATCGGGCAGTCGTCGCAGCAACTCGAAATCGAAGTAAAGATCGGTCAGGCCGTGCTCCTTGGCCATCTGGGCCCCTAGCCGACTTCCATCAGAACGGAGATCGTCTAGGGTGGGTGGAGGGAGGCGTAGATCATAAGTCACCACCGCCGGCTCCACCGGCACCGGCAATTCCAATCCCTCGATCTGCATCCGCTGATCGGCGGTCAACGATTGGAGAGGGACGCGAACCCTGATATCGTCATGTGCTTTAGCCTGGCAGGCCAAACGGAAACCAAGGGCCAATTCTTTCTCGCTTAGCAACTCCTTCTCTGCCGTGCTCGGAGATGAGACCGCGCCGGAGATAACCTGTACCCTACAGCGGCCACATCTACCTTGGCCTCCACATAGAGCGGCGAGCCCGACCCCGGCTTCTCTCGCCGCTTCGAGAAGGGAAGAGCCCAAGGCGGAACCACACCCCAGACCTAAGGGCTCGAACTCGATATGTAGATCCTCACCTTGCCGACGCCGCTTCATCGAGCTCCTCTTTGGCGAGCCTCAGGCCGCCACAAGAAAGATCGCTGTGTCTAAACCGCCGATAACTCCGGAAAGAGTAAAATACAAAACGGTTCGATCAACCTGACCTCAGAAAAAAGCGCAAAACACGACTTTGACTGCTATGCCACCCACTCTATATAGATTTTGCACCTCTGTCAAGGAGGTGCAGAAAGTTCTACGGACCTCGGTACCAGGTGATAAGAACCTCATCTTCTGACATCGTAAGATGGCATAACCTATACAGCGAGGCCTCGATATTCACTTATTATCACCCCTGGAAAATGAAACACGGTTCTTCTAGAAGAGCCATGAACATAACCTCCAAAAGGGGAA
>CAZERB010000063.1:0-6007 GCA_964514645.1 uncultured Anaerolineales bacterium | reverse complement strand
ACGGAAGATAGAGCCTCCAGGATGCTCTGGGTGAAACGTAGATTCTTGATGGGGCGGGCTATATCCCCTCTCTCGATGAGGAAAGTTCCGTCCCTGGTCATCCCGGTGATGATGGTCTTAAAGCGGTGGACGGGGTTCATGTAGTGAAAGCGGGTAACCCAGATGCCTCGCTCTGTAGAGGCGAGCATCTCTTCTTTGGTGGCCTGGCCGGCGGCCATAAAACGGTTCGCGGGCAAAGGACCATAGGGGTTAGGAGCGGGAAGGGTGGCATGGCCGGTCGATTCTTTCCCCTCTTCACGCCCCGCCGTATAGGTATCGTAAACGACGGCAGCGGCTAGGCCCTCCTTTATGAACTCCACCTTCCTCTTGGGGACGCCCTCATAATCGAAGGGCATGGGCAGCCCTTGGGGATCGAGCCCGTCATCCCAGAGGGAGATATTTTCCCCTACGATCTTCTCACCAAACCTATCGGTCATGAAACTCCTCTTCTCTTGGACGGCCAGCGCCCCGCAGCCCAGGTAGGTGAGGTAGTAGAGCATCTCCTCCACGGCATGCTCCTCCAGGATGACCGTGTACTCTCCGGGCTCGATATCTATAGGGTTTCGGCTGCGAAGGGCTTTCTCTATCGCCTCCTGGCCTAGGGCTCGAGCATCTATCTGGGCCACATCGATTGAGGTAGCATGGGCATAGCCTGAGCCGGAATCGGCCATGATCACGATCTCCAGATCGGCGAGGGTGGCCGGGTAGTAGGCGAAGACCCCTAGGGAGTTGGCCACGGCTATCTCCTGGGCGGCGGTGGTGAAGGCTCCCGAAGCGTTCAACCCCTCCTCTGTAGCCCGACGGCAGATGATGCTCGTTGCCTGGGCTCGCTCCTCAGGGGTGCAGCCAGCCGTGGCTTCTACAAAGCCTTCCACTTTGGGTATGGGCTGAGGTGAGGGAAGAGATATAAAGTCAGGGTTCTCCTTTTGGAGTTTAGCCGCCCCAATGGCGGACTCCACCGCTTGGGTCAGCGCTTCGTCGCTCAGGTCGTTAGTGGTGGCCACGCCTATCTTCTTCCCTACTACCGCCCGCACTCGAATCTGAGCGTTCTCTTCGGCCACGTTTTGATGGATATAGGAGTTGGCGAAGCGGGTCAGTTGATTCTCCTCCCCCAATATCACCACCTCTGTCTGGTCGGCGGTGGAGAGTGCCAGCAGCCGTTCCGCAATCTCTTTTGTCCTCGCCTCACCAAGCATCATCACTCCTTCCTCAATAGGCTCTGAATCCTTGTCTTCACGGGCGGGGTTATCGCCTGCTCGACAAGGAACTCGTCGAGCAACTCAAAATCTATGCGGTCTTTCAACAACGAGATTATCTGGTTGACTCGCTTTGCTCTCTTAGGCATGAGATAGTAGGTCACCAGTTGGATCTCTAGGGGGATGGAGGGCACCTTCCACCCCTGGAAAGGGAGGGAAGAGTCCCGCTGCCAGAGCAAGGAATCCGACCCCAGTTGCAGGCTCCCCTGGGGAGTCTCTATCACTAGTTCGCCGATGAGGTCGATCTCCACTCCCTCGATGCGGCAATGGCCGTAGTAACTAGCGAAGGGCTCACTGGCTCGCCGGTGGGGCGGGCTCTCCACAAATTCCCCGAGGGTATCCGCCATGAGGAAAGCCGCGTCACCGCTGGGGAGGAAGAGATCGACATCGTGCGGCGAGATCTCCAGCCCTTGCAGAGCCAACGCCACGCTCCCTCCGACTCTCCATCCGAGGGAGGAGCCGTGTAGCCTCTCCAGGATGGTTGAGAGGGCTCGGCGGACCGGGGTGGGGAGCATCTCTATCTCATCACCCCCACACGAACGTTCCTGAAGCGAGCGGGAGCGGCCCCATGCCCCACATGAGCGCTTTGGCTGGGCTGCCCCTTGCCGCAGTTGGGGGTGCCCCATATCTGCCAGTGATCCCGGTTGCAGATGGCGTCACAAGAGCGCCAAAACTCCGGCGTGATGCCGGTGTAGGTGGCGTTCTTCAGAAGAGCGCCCAATTTGCCTTTCTTTATCTCGTAGGCGATCTCCGTCCCGAACTGGAAGTTGAGTCGCTTATCGTCTATGCTCCACGACTTGTTGGTATCCATGAAGATCCCCTCCCCGGTGTCGGCGATGAGATCTTCGAGGGTCCACTCCCCGGGCTCTAAGTTGATATTGGTCATGCGGACGAGGGGGATGCGGTTCCAGCCATCGGCCCGCATAGCGCCGTTGCTCCTCTGGCCGATCTTAGCCGCCGTCTCTCGGGATGTGAGGTAGCCGACGAAAAGGCCCTCCTTTACGATGGGTGTGCGTTGAGCGGGGACCCCTTCATCGTCGTAGCAGAAAGTTCCTAGCCCTCCAGGGAAGATGGCGTCAGCGGTGATGTTTACTATCTCAGAGCCATACCGGAAGTGGCCTAACTTCTCTAAGGTGAGGAAACTCGTTCCCGCGTAACTCGCCTCCGTGCCCATCACCCTATCCAACTCGATGGGGTGGCCACACGACTCATGGATCTGGAGGGCCAGTTGGGTCCCCCCTAGGATGAGAGTGGTTATCCCACTGGCGCATTGTTTGGCAGTGAGTAGGGCTACCGCCTCCTCGGCTATCCTTTGAGCGTTCTCCACCAGGCCCATGCTCTCGATGAATTCATAGCCTGCTGTCGCCTGGTGACGGCCGAAGGAGTTGGGATAGGAGCGGGTTTGTACCTCATCCTCGCCGGTAGCCATCGCTTCCAGGCCGGCACCGCTCTCTATAACCTCTTGCTCTATGTAACTCCCTTCCGTGCTGGCGAAGATCTGGTTCTCCTGGATGAAGATCATGCCGCTCTCGGCCACGGCTATCCCTTTCACTTTCCTCATCTCCCCGTCGGCGGTCAAGAGCAGCGCTATCTTTTCTTCCAGGGGGATGGAAAAGGGATCGCTCTTGACCGGAGTGCGATAGGTGTCTTTATGGACCTCCGGAGGGCCCAACTCCACACCCTCTCGCTTTACCAGGGCGCTGGCCTTCGCTATCTCCACCGCCAGATTGGTGATCCTCTCTATCTCCTGGAAGGTGAGGCGGGAACTTGAGGCGAACCCCCAGGCGCCATCGGCCAGGACCCGTACGCCAAAGCCTTGGTCCCTATTCAAAGAGAGGCCCTCTACCACGCCGTTTTTGACATCTATTCTCTCCGTTACTAGATGGATGATCCGTATATCGCCGTAAGCCGCTCCCTTCAATTGGGCTAGGTTTAGGGCCCGATGGGCTAACTCCTTCAAGGTTCCCTCCTGGATGGGCTATTTGACAACGAGGGATACGAGACGTATACTAATGAGAGAAATATGGGAGGTGTCGATGCCCCTTTACGAATATATTTGTGATGATTGTCAGATGAGATTTGAGGCCTTGCGCGCTTTCAGCCGGGCCGATGATCTCTTGCCTTGTCCCCGATGCCAGAGCAAAAGGACAAAGCGAGCGATTTCCCGTTTCGCCGCTTTCAGCAAAACCGGTGGGGAGACAACCGGTCGATCCTTGGGCGGCAATCCCTGCGCCGCCTGCTCCTCAGGTAGTTGCGCTACTTGCAGTTGACCTTGTCTATGCGTGGACGACTGTCCGCGCTTTCTCAAGCACTTCCCCATCTTAGACCAGTTGGCGCTTTTTGTCAACGGTTCGCCTCTGTGGTAGAATCCCAATCCATGGAAGAGAGCAAGGCTTTTGCTTTCCGGGTGGTAGGTCGTTGTCCCAAAAGTTGGGCTCGAGTGGGGGTGATACGTACCCCTCATGGGGAGATCCCCACTCCCGTCTTTGCGCCCGTGGGCACCCAGGCGACGGTGAAATCTCTCTCGCCGCGGGAACTTTTGGAACTGGGGGCTACCCTCATCTTGGCCAACACCTATCACCTCTACCTCCGACCTGGCCCAGAGGTAGTCGCCAGCCTGGGAGGGATACACCCCTTCATGGGCTGGAAAGGGCCGATTATGACCGATAGCGGTGGCTTCCAGGTCTTCAGCCTGGAGCACCTCCGGAGGGTGGATGACAAGGGGGTGACTTTCCGTTCCCACCTCGACGGCTCGGAGCAACATCTCACGCCCGAAAGTGTGATAGAGGTCCAGGAGCAGTTGGGGGCCGATCTCATCCTTTGTCTAGATATCTGTACCCCTTATCCCAGCAGCCGGGAGCAGTGCGAGGCCGACTTGAGGTGGACCCATCACTGGGCGAAGCGCTCTCTCAAGGCTCATACCCGCCCCGATCAGGCGCTCTTCGGTATCGTGCAGGGCGGAACGTATGCTCTTCTAAGGGAGGAGAGCGCCCGCTTCTTTGCCGACCTAGATTTCCCCGGTTATTCCATCGGGGGGCTGAGCGTGGGGGAGCCGAAGGAGATGATGCATCAGATGCTGGAGGTGACGGTGCCCCTTCTGCCCGAGGATAAGCCCAGGCACCTCCTGGGGGTTGGCTCTCCGGAAGACTTATTTGAGTGCACGGCCCTAGGGATCGACATGTTCGATTGTGCCCTGCCCACCCGCATCGCTCGCAATGGCTCTTTCTTCACCCGGCAGGGGAGGCTCAATATCCGCAACTCCCGGTATACCGATGATCCAGCGCCCATTGAGGAGGGGTGCGAGTGCTACGCTTGCCAGAACTTCTCCCGGGCCTATTTGAGACATCTGGTGATGGCGAAGGAGATCTTGGGGGTCAGCCTGGCTACCATTCATAATCTACATTTCATGCTCAACCTAATGAGGGAGATAAGGGAGGCGATATCGAAGGGGGATTTCATGGCTCTCAAGGAGGAGTTTCTAGCCTCCTATGAGGTAGTGGATTACGAGGCCCGCATTAGGAACAGGGAGGCTTGGCGGGCCAGGCTGCGGGGGGAATAGCGTGGTTCAAGCCCTGATCTTAGGCCTCGTCCAGGGGGCCACGGAGTTTTTGCCTATAAGCAGTTCCGGCCACTTGGTACTCGTCCCTTGGCTCCTCGGTTGGGAGGATCCAGGTTTGGCCTTTGACGCTTTTCTTCACCTGGGGACCCTGGTCGCCGTTCTGGCTTACTTTCGGCACGATCTTTGGCGTCTGGCCTTGGCCTGGATAAGTAGCGTTCGGGAGCGGAGTTTGAGTGACCCCCAAGCACGGCTCGCCTGGCTCATCATCTGGGGCACACTCCCTGCGGTGGTCATGGGGCTCACCTTGGAGGGTCTCTTTGAACGGCTCTTTGCTGCGCCGCTTTGGGTATCGATCTTTCTTCTGGTGACAGGCTTGCTCTTATTCCTGGGTGAGAGGGTGCGGAAGGGCGAAAGCCGGATGGAAAGCCTGACTTGGCTCGATGCTCTCCTTGTCGGCTTGGCACAAGGGGTAGCCATAGCCCCGGGAGTATCCCGCTCCGGGGCTACCATCAGCACAGGGCTTTGGCGAGGTCTGGGACGTGAGGAGGCGGCCCGTTTTTCCTTCCTCTTGGCCACCCCCGCCATTTTGGGGGCTAACCTTCTCCAACTTTGGGAGTTGGCTAGACTATCAGGCGTTGGGGAGGTAGCATCCACGTTTCTCTTGGGTTTCCTGGCCGCTTCCGTCAGCGGCTATCTGGCTATCCGTTTCTTCTTGGCTTTCCTTAAGCGACGCTCCCTTTACCCCTTCTCTCTCTACTGCTGGCTCCTGGGCACGCTCACACTCCTTTTGGCTCTCCTTCGAGGGTAGGAAGTTTCCTTCGGTTTGGCTCCCTTCGACTGCGCTCAGGGTACGCAGGACAGGCCCTTCCCCCTACTGCGACTCGTTTTGGAGATATGACCCTCTATTCTTCCTTGCTGGCTCCTCTTTCAGCCGTTTCTCCACCAGATTTTGGAAAGCGTAGGCTTCTTTCTCGTAGGGGTGCCTCTCCAGGTCGTAACCCACCTTCAGCCAGTGGGTAATATACCGCCAAAGGAACCTCAGAAGGCCCTCCCTTCTGTACTGCTCCACATGTTTCAGTTCATGGGCCAGGAGGGCGAGGCCCGGAATAGAGTAGGGGTCATAATATCGGGGTTTGGTGAAGATGATGAGGTG
>CAZERB010000062.1:0-6034 GCA_964514645.1 uncultured Anaerolineales bacterium | reverse complement strand
TCAACACGGCCTTCGCCTATGTGCTCTGGAATCATGCCCTGGAACAGCTCAAGGCATTTGAGCAGGCTATGGTAGCGAATACCATGCCTCTGCAGATAGCCCTCTGGGCCTGGCTCTTTCTAGGAGAGGAACTGACACTGAGGATGGTTATAGGTCTAGCGGTCGTTGTTTTGGGTGTCCTTGTGGTGCAGGCCGATCAATATATCTGGGGCCTCCTGAGGAGGCTTGGCGCAGGGAGGGCACCATAGTCAACCCCCGTTGCCAGTGTACAAATAGGGCTTGCCAGTGATTCTCGTGCATTTCAAGGATAGGGAGGGTTAGCATGTCGGGACGGGACATATTAGGCTTAGTCCTCTCTTATATCTTCGCTTTCGGCCTCATAGGCTTGGCCGAGGTGGTGAGGGGCTGGCGAGGTTGGCCTACCGAGTTCACCCGCAAAGTTATCCATGTCGCTGCTGGCTCCTGGGTGATAGCCATCATTTACATCTTCGACCATTGGTGGTGGGGGGTCGTCCCTATGGCCAGTTTCGTAGTCTTCAACTACATCTTTTATCGCTTCACCATCTTCAAAGCGATGGATACCCGGGGTTCGACGCCGGGAACCGTCTATTTCGCCTTCTCCATCACTATCCTTCTCCTCCTCCTCTGGCCGCGAGGCCAAGAGAGGATAGTCGCCGTGGGGGTCATGCCCATGACCTGGGGGGACGCTTTCGCCTCTTTGATAGGGGTGCGATGGGGACGTCACCGGTACAAGATACTGGGCAGCCGCCGCTCCTGGGAGGGCTCAGCGGCCATGTTCCTCTTCAGCCTGGTGGCCACCTTTCTAGTGCTCTTGATAGGTTTGCCTCTTTCCCCAGCCCAGGGCTTTCTCTACTCCTTCCTCATGGCTCTTGGGGCTACTCTGGTGGAGGCTTTCTCCCCCTGGGGCCTGGACAACCTTAGCGTGCCCCTCTTCTCCACGGGGCTCCTTTATCTCTTGCTTTTGGTCTAGATGGTTTACTTAGCGGGTGGGTTTCTCTTGAGTCTGGCTATATCCGCTGTCGCCTTCTTCTCCAGGGATCCTGAATTTGGGAGCCAGGCTAGTGCAGACCATTGGATCTTCCTATTTGATGCACAGGGTAAACTCCTGTGGAACCACAAGACGCACGCCAGTGTCCTCTACCCCGGCGCCTTTGTTGACATCAATGCTGATGGCAGAGACGAACTGGTATTCTTCGAGCAACTATATGATCAGCCAAGGGTTTTGCACGTCTACGGCAGCAAGGAGATTAAGTAGCCCCAATGCTTTCTCGGGTTATCATCGGTCACCGCACGTGGAGAGACCCCTGCGCCGAGAAGGAAGCGGCGGCAAGGCTTCCACAACCTGACTACGAGGAGGAGGAAGAGAAGCCCTAGGGCGTGTTCGCTCACCACAACACAAGCCCTTTCTGAGTGAGGATGGACAAGGCCTGTCATGGGCTTATTCTGCGACTTCTTCCACCGAAACCTCTTCCAAGTTGCGCATCCCATAGCATATGCAAATTCTGGTGCACCAATCCACCTCCTGATGGCTTACCTGCTCAGTTTGCCGATCACTATTCCCCCAGACCCCCCTGAGGCCGGGATTTTCGGAACGATTCTAGGTATAAATGTATCCAGCAGACCCGTTTTAACCCGGTTAAAATCACTCTGGCGGTATGTTGATACCTACATCCGGAGAATCGCCCGTTAAAACGGGTGACAAAGGGTCTGATCGGGTGGTGAGGTTGTCTGTTTGGGGTTCTAGAGGGGATGGAAGGGGAAACCACTACTAGAGCCTACAAGAGGAGCATGAGCCCTGGGAAATGGGGCTCCAACTGCTGCTTTTGAGGTTGACGGCCTCTTGGTTTGCGGTTACACTGGCAGTGAAAAACATAGAGGGCGTGGCATGCCATCTATCTGCAAGATGCGGTTAGAAGGAGGCTGTGATGTCTGAGTTAGCAAGTTCGAAGACCGCAAGCAATCTAAAAGAAGCATTTGCGGGTGAGTCGCAGGCTAACCGAAGATATCTGGCGTTTGCCAGGCAAGCGGACGCAGAGGGTTATCCCCAAGTGGCGAAACTATTTCGAGCAGTTGCGGAGGCAGAGACGGTACATGCTCTAGCACACCTGAGGGTGATGGGTGGTATTGGTTCCACAGCGGAGAATCTGCACGAGGCGATAGGAGGCGAAACCCACGAGTTCAAGAGCATGTACCCTGCCATGATAGCTGAGGCGGAGGAGGAAGGCTTCAAGAAAGCCCAGCGCAGTTTTGACTACGCAAATCAAGTGGAGGAGATTCACGCCGGGCTCTTTCAGAGAGCTCTGGATAACCTCGCAGAGGAGGTGAAACCTTTCGACTACTACGTCTGCCCGGTTTGCGGAAACACCGTCAAGAGTGAGGTGCCAGAGGTCTGCCCCATCTGCAGGACTCCAGGCGATAGGTTCCTACAGGTCGAGTAACTAACCTAGCGTCAACGTTGCAATCACTTCCTTATATGGGGTTCGGCCCTAGCGGTGCATGTGAACGAGGCCTCGGATTGCCAACCCATATCGTGAGATGATGCATACAGCAGAAAGGAGGCTAAGGAAAGATGGCAGTGGAGAAGGTCGGAGAGAGATACAGGTGCAACGTATGTGGTAATGAGGTAGTGGTAACCAAAGTAGGGGGCGGCACCCTGGTCTGCTGTGGCGAGGACATGGAGAAGATCGAGGGCTAGCCTCGACAATGATCCCAGCCTAAGACCATCTCATTAGCGATATCTAGAGGCTCGGCGCCAAAAAGCGCAGCCTTTAGCCGTGAAGGTGGAAAGGGCCTGTCTGCCAGGACGCCTAGTGTGGCCTGGTTCCGAGACATCTAGACCTGGTCTTCCGATCGATACCTCTCCCCCAGCCTCTCGTGAGCCTCCCAAGGCCCCTCAGAGAGCTTCCGAATACTTGGAGTAGCTATCCCACGGAACTGTTCAAGGGAAGCGCTTCCCCTGATCTTGAAGATGCCACTGGGGTCACCTTGAACGATGCCTTACCCATACGACCTCGTCCCAGCACCAAGAGCCTCTTCCAAGTGAGGATGGAAGGGCCTGCTCGCCATTTACGCCCGCTTCTTTGCATGGCAAGATGGTCGCAAGGTTACATCACCAACTCCAAGTTACACGGAGGAGACACCTATGACACCGAGCACATAGCTGGCGAAAGGTCGACCAATCCTACGGGAGCTTACCCCCAATGTTGAAACAGAACAAGTCCGACACTTGGAATATCGCCAAATTGGCTGATTAGGTGGAAAAATGTCCGCCTATTTAGCGGTTAGGCCGCCCCGTCGCGGGCGAGGAAAATCAAATGACAGACGTTCTAAGAAATGCTCTAAGTGTTCTAATACTGGCAGGCTCATGCCTCCTTGTGGCACTTGCCATACTCGCGCTCGCCTTTGCATCTAAGATTGTGAAAGAGCGTTCAAAGCTCTAGTTGACTGGGCTGAGCGACAAGTTCACCGCCACGAGCCCATTCCAGTAACAACAGCCCCTCCCCAGCGAGGATGGAATTGGCTTGTCATCACCTCTTTGCCCTGGTGCCACCTCTCCCAATTCTACCACAAAGCCCCGCTTTGATGACTTTCACAGCGAGTTTGACCATCATTATCCTCCCAGACCCCCCTGAGACCGTGTTTTCCATGGTGTTTCTAGGTATAAATGTATCCAGCAGACCCGTTTTAACGGTTGAAAATCACCCTGGCGGTAGTTTTACCTACACCCCAAAAATCGTGGCTTAAAACGGGTGATAGACGGTCTGATCCGGGCTGAGGTTGGTTGTTGTGGGTTCGGGGGAGGACCGAATGGGCTATTGGTTTGGTGCATAGGACCTACCGAGGAAGGGAAAAGGGCTAACAATGCACCGTGGAGGGCCCTGAGGTTCGGGAATAGCCCTGTAAGCGCTGTGCTTTGGGTTGACGGCGTTTCGGTTTGGGAGTACACTGACAGCGAAACAGATAGGGTTTCATGGCCTGTCGTCTGCGATCCTCCCTCGGGTCAGCTCGTAGGGCGAGAGTCGAACAAAACTTTGTTCCCCAGCATGGTGCGGATATAATACCTCTACATCTTGCCGGAAAGGTAGGCCAACACCTGATGGCCATTCTCCAACTACACTCGGAACATGGTATTTGGCAAAGCGTCAACCACCGGAGATCTTGACATGATCTCTAAAGATGTCCTCCTCATCGAAGATGAGCAGGGGATCGCAGACTTCATCTCCCAGAGCCTGGCTAAACAGGGCTACCATGTGGAGGTGGCCCTTGATGGGGCCACCGGGCTCTACAAGGCTTGCCATCTCCATTTCGACCTCATCATCCTCGACCTTATGCTCCCCGATATTGAGGGGCTAGATGTATGTCGCCAACTGAGAGAGATGAGCGAGGTTCCCATCCTCATCCTCACCGCTAGAGAGGCTGTAGCCCATCGGGTAGCCGGCCTGGATGCCGGCGCCGATGACTATCTGGTCAAACCCTTTGCCCTAGAAGAACTTCTAGCCAGGATGAGGGCTCTTTTCCGTCGGCGCCAGCCTGAGGGGGCGAAGACCCTCGGCTTCTCCGATCTTGAGTTGGACACTATCTCCCGTCGCGTCCGTCGGGGAGAGCGAGAGATAGAGCTCACTCCTAAAGAGTACGACCTCTTAGAGCTTTTCCTCCTACACCCAGATCAAGTGCTCACCAGGGAGATAATCTACGACCGCATCTGGGGGTACGACTTCGGAGGCGAATCTAACATCATAGAGGTCTACATCCGATACCTCCGCTCCAAATTGGAGGAAGGCGGAGAGCCCAGGCTCCTCCAAACGGTGCGCGGTGTGGGCTACGTCCTCAGGGAGGGACAATAGATGTCCATTCGGTGGCGGCTTACCCTCTGGCATAGTAGCCTGGTGGCCCTCTTACTCCTCATCTTCGGCTCCACCCTTTACGCCGTCCTCCATCGGACCCTTTATACCCAACTAGACCAGAGCCTCCACGATAGGAGTCAAGCCATCGAGGAAAGCCTGGCGGCGGGTCTTATCCCCGCCCTCGACGCCTTCTCCTCCCCCGACGTTTACGTGCAACTCCTTGATCTGACCCTCCAAGTCATCTACCGCTCCACTAACCTAGGAGAGCAGGCTCTCCCCACTAACCCTGAAACCCTGGCCGCAGCCCGCGCAGGAGACGAACTCCTGGAGACCGTGGAGATCGGAGGCACCAGGCTCCGTCTGCTCAGCCGGCCTCTTATCGTCAGTGGAGAACTTTTGGGCGTACTTCAGGTGGCACAGTCGTTGGACCCCTTGGAAGCAAGGTTAAACCAAGTTTCCCTACTCCTCATATCGGTGGGAGCCTTCGCCATAATGGTCTCTTTAGCCCTGGGAGCATTCCTCACCAGGGCCGCCCTGGCCCCCGTCGACCGGATGGTCGCCGATGCCCACCTCATCACCCAACGCCAAGATCTGAGCAAGCGGTTGGAGGTGCCCCCCATCAATGATGAGATCAAGAGATTGGCTACTACTCTTAACGAGATGCTCTCCCACATAGACGTGCTCTTGGCTACCCAGAAGCGTTTCATCGCCGATGTCTCCCATGACTTGCGAACTCCTCTAACCATCATTCGGGGCAATCTGGATCTCCTAAGCCAGGAAGAGGATGATGAGTCGCGAAAGGCCGCCCTAAGGGCAGCCAAGGGAGAGGTGGATCGCCTCTCCCGCATGGTCTCGGATCTCTTGCTTTTGGCCCAGATGGATGCGGGCTTAGAACTGGAGAGGAGGCCCGTGGAACTGGATACCCTTCTCTTGGAGGTCTATCTAGACGCCAAACTCCTGGCCCCCACTTTGGAGATCCGCCTAGGAGAAGAAGACCAGGCCTCGGTTCTCGGCGACCGAGATCGGCTCAAGCAGCTCCTCCTCAACCTAGTGCAGAACGCCGTAGATCATACCCCCGACGGCGGCCGAGTTACCCTTTCCCTCCGTCGGGAAGAGGGATGGGCCTACCTCTCCGTAGCCGATACCGGGTCAGGTATCCCCCCTGAGGA
>CAZERB010000061.1:2097-6071 GCA_964514645.1 uncultured Anaerolineales bacterium | reverse complement strand
TCCTACTGCGACACCAACCCCAACGCCCACCCCTATCCCGCCCGGAGCAGCGCAGATCAGTTTCTGGGCTGGGAGGGAGAGCATCGAGGAGGGGGAGTGTACGACCCTGCACTGGGACGTGGAGTACGTGAAGGCGGTCTATTTGGAGGGGGAGGGCGTGCCTGGCCATGATATGCAGCAGGTATGTCCTAGCCACACTAAGACCTACACCTTGCGGGTGGTGAAGATGGATGACACGGTTGAGGTGAGACGCATCACCATAACCATTACGGAAGCAGAGTCTGAGTCACAGACGACCTTCTACGCCAGCCCACTGATGTCGGCAGAGCCATCCAAGGGACGTCGCGTTGCCGGGCTTGCTGTGCGGGTACGCGCGGGAGACGATTGGGGAATCTCCGTATCCCTCCCCCTTGCCAACCTATGGGAGAGGGTGGTTGCGTTATCGTCCTTGTTGCCCTGGCAAAGCGTAGAGATGTCTTCCGGCCCTACAGGCCAAGAGGAAAGAGATAGTCTGAGCGGGGCGGGGGTTGAATTCGAGATAGTGATGGAACTCCGAGAAGAGGTGGTGTCCAAGTGAGCGTGCCATCAGGCAAAGGTTTGTCTTATATTCAACGATTAGGTGATTCGATACGCAAGAGCCCATCCAGGGTGGCGCTTGCCGTCGCGGTGTTGGCGTTGATTCTCAATGTCGTGATGCTCGCCTCCTGGCTTCAGAGAACGAGGGCCGGCAATACTCTGGCTGCTGAGATCACGCTCATTCGGGAGAACCTGGCTCACATGGAGCAGATTGAGGAAGGGGAGATCGAAGAACTTAGGGCTCAACTTGATGCCGCCGAGGAACAACTGACTTTGCTTCAAAGAGGTCTTGCCGATACTGAGGTCTCCTTCGATCTTTTCGCTGAGGTGTTCGATATCGCGGAGCGAAGCGGGGTAATCATCCTTAGCGTGGGAAAGGAAGATGTTACCACTCAAGATACGGGTGCAGGCAGCTTCACTGCGACCAGGTTCAGTGTTCAGGTAGAGGGCACATTCACCGATTTCATGAAGTTCGTCGAAAATCTCGAAGCCGCCGCCCCCAAGTCTGTGAGCCTGGATAACATGGTGCTTACTCAGGAGGGGAAGTCTGGCCTATTCGAGGTGATCGTTCTCAGCGGTGTGGAGGTTGAGGGTCCGTAAGCAATGTCTCACTGTCAGGAGGAAGACCTTGTTTGATCATGAGATGACTACTCTGAATATCGAAGAGCACGAGATCAGGTTGCTCGTCGTGGGCAGGGATAAGGTCGGGAAATGGGCTAGCGCGCCCCTGACACAAGGGCTGATACGCGAAGGGCTGATCCGAGACCCTGCTGCAGTTGGCTCGGTCATACGGGAGCTCTTCGCCTCACAAAGGGTTTCCAGGAGGAGGGTAGTCGCGAGTCTTACGGGATTGCGTTCTATATCCCGTGTGCTCACCATCCCCCAGGTGAAACCCGGCCAACTAGAAAGCGCTGTGCTGCGCGAGGCCAAGCGTGAGATGCCCATCTCCCTGGACGAGATCTACCTCTTTTGGAAAGTTTTGGGGAAGAGAGGCGATAAGCAAGGAGTATATATGTTGGGTGTGCCCCAAGAGGTGATCGATGGCCAGGTCGAGGCTTTGCGACAGGCGGGGATAAAGCCTCGCGCTATGGACTTGAAGCCTCTCGCTCTCGTGAGAGCGGTCAATCGAAAGAACGCCATCATCACCAACCTTGAGAACAGCACCCTCGACGTCATCATCGTGCTCGAAGATGTTCCGGTCATCGTTCGCACGGTCGCTTTGGGGAAGGAGAGTCCCACCCCGGGGAAGAAGCGGGATAGGCTGGTCGAGGAGCTGTCACGGACGATCAAGTTCTATAACGACACCCATCGAGAGGCTGGTCTTCATCCGGATATTTGCGTCTACCCGAGCGGCGCATTGGCAGAGGAGCCACGCTTTCGCGCTAGGCTTCAAGCCACCACTGAACATCCGGTCATAGCGCCTCAATCTCCATTAGGATGGCCTGACGACCTTCCCGTTGGCAGATTTCTGGTAAACATGGGGCTGGCCCTCAAGAGGATCTGAACCCATGACCATGCTGGCCTACTTTTTTCTGGGATTGACTGTAGGAAGCTTTTTGAACCTCTGCATCGATCGACTACCGGAGGGAAGGTCGATCATTTCCCCGTCTTCCCATTGTGAGGCCTGTGGGCATCGGCTAGCGCCTTTCGATCTCGTTCCAGTGCTCAGTTACCTTTGGTTGAGGGGACGATGCCGCTATTGCGCTACTCGTATCCCCTTGCGGATCTTGGCCGTCGAATGTGGAACTGGGCTTCTCTTCGCCCTACTCTGGCACCTCTACGATGATCCGCTCCAATTGGCCCTGGCTACCCTCTACATCCTCTTTCTGATGGTTCTCTTGGTCGTCGACCTCGAACGCCATCGCATCTTGAACCGACTGGTCTATCCCGGCCTCGCCTTTGCATTGTTGAGCGCTCCTTTGGTCCCTCACCACTATCCCCTTGAGTTGCTTGGTGGGGGTCTGGTCGGTCTCGGGCTCCTCTTCCTCATCGCCCTGGCGTATCCCGGTGGGATGGGCATGGGTGACGTCAAGCTGGCCGCCTTCATCGGGTTGATGGTGGGCTTTCCCGAAATCCTAGTGGCTCTTTTCCTCTCCTTTGTGGCCGGCGGCATTGCTGCGGCGAGCCTCATGTTGGCAGGGCTCAAGGGACGCCACGATCCCATCCCCTTCGGCCCCTTCTTGGCCATCGGAGGGATGGCCTCCATGCTATACGGCGAAACGATTCTGACCTGGACCGCGAGGCTCTGATATGTGGATACAAGATCTACTGCGATTGATGATGGAAAAGGAGGCCTCGGACCTGCATCTAAAAGTCTCCAGCCCAGCGGCGTTGCGGATACACGGGGTGCTCGTGCCCCAGACGGATCTTCCAGAGGTGAGTTGCCAAGTCATGGAAGAGATCTTTGAAGAGATCACCAACGAGAAACAACGAGAGCTCTTCGCTGAGAGGTTGGAACTCGATTTCTCCTTCGAGGCCCCCCAGATAGCCCGTTGTCGAGTGAATGCCAGCCTTCAAAGGGGAACCAAGTGCCTGGCGTTCCGGCCCATCGGGCTGACCGTGCCTAGCATCGACCAATTGGGCCTGCCGGAGATCTGCAAGACCTTGGCTTTCAAGCCCCGGGGGTTGGTCCTGGCCACCGGACCCGCGGGCAGCGGCAAGACCACCACTCTGGCGGCCATGATAGGGTATCTTAACCAGCGAGAGCGCCGTCGGGTGATAACCATCGAGGACCCTATCGAGTACCTGCATCAAGACCAGGAATGCCTCATCACCCAGCGGGAACTGGGAAGGGACACACGCTCCTTCGCCGAAGCGCTCAAGCATGCCTTGCGGCAAGACCCCAATGTCATCTTGGTGGGGGAGATGCGGGATCTGGAGACCATGGCCGCTGTTCTGACCGCCGCCGAAACCGGCCATCTGGTGATGTCAACCCTTCACACCAGCAGCGCTCCCCTGACCATCGACCGCATAGTCGATGCCTTTCCGCCACATCAACAGCAACAGATACGGGTTCAACTCTCCACCACCCTGGAGGGCGTCTTGTCTCAGACATTGCTTCCTCGGCTCGACGGAGCAGGACGAGTCGTCGCTGTAGAGGTCATGGTCGCCACGCCGGCCATACGCAACCTCATCCGCGAGGGCAAGGCCTATCAGATGCCCAACGCCATCCAAACGGGGGCCAAATACGGCATGGAGACTTTGGAACAAGCGCTGAAGGATCTCTACGAGAAGGGACTGATCTCCCGAGATGAGGCTTTGGCCAAGGCCAACGATCCGGACAGCCTTCAGAGGCTTTTGGGAGTGACGAGAGGTTCTTAGGGGGCGACTGAAAGAGTCGATGATGAAAGGATACGCAAGATTACAAATCGCTTACATCGCTTACAAGTTGATTACAA
>CAZERB010000061.1:0-1997 GCA_964514645.1 uncultured Anaerolineales bacterium | reverse complement strand
CCATAGTCGTAGTGGCGGTAACGGCTTTGGCCTGAGAATCTGAAGGGAGACTCCGGATCGATCCGAAGAAGTTCTCCTGGGATAGGCGACTCTGCATTGTGGGGAGTCTCTCAGGCGGACTGTGGTTAGAGGCAGAAGCACGGTTGCGGGTTTGGAATAAAGAGGCGGCCTGGCAATTATCGACCTCCTTCGGAACATAGGCGACCTTTAAACACCTGGAGGTCGCCTATATCTTTTACTTGTATGCTGCCTAGCAGCAGGCTCTCCTCTGGGAAAAGGGTATCCGCGACGGGCTGGACCCCCGAGGTACTAGCCCATAGTAGGTCTCCATCATGATCACTCCGGCGTTCCACTCTGAGGCAAAGGAGGGGATGATGTTATCTCAACACATAGTGCGAACCGAAAGGGAAACCCTGCAGTTTAGACTGCTGGCCCTCTTGGTGGTAGTAGGAGGACTTTTCTTGCTACGCCAGGAGATCCAAGTGGTTCCAGCGGTGTCGTTGGCACTGGCCTATCTGGCCTATTCCATCTCTCTACGCACGCGGATCATCCCCAGGTTCCCCGGGCGGTATGTGGTCTACGCCATGATCCTGATAGACGCCGCGGCTCTGACCGTGGGATCATATCTGGTGGGGGGAGTCACTACCATCTTCATCATCCTTTTCCCACTTTCTGTCGTCTATTATGCTATCTACTTGGGCTATGCGGGTAGCTTCTTCGCCGCCACGGTGATGGCGCTATGCTTCGTAGTCTTGGCCGCCGTGGAAGGCCATCTTCTCACCGGCGGAGTTACCCTCGCAGGACAGGTTGGCCTCTTCTACCTCTTGGCCGCGTTCAGCGGGTACCTTGGCCAACGGAGAATCAGCGAGAGTCAAGAAAAGCGGGCCCTTCAAGAATTGCTGGAGGTAGAGGCCGGAGCGAAGGCGCTTCTCGAAGTCGCCCTACGGGTATACGATAGTCTGGAGTTGGGCGACGTGCTGGAGGAGATCATAACCGAGGTCCCGAGAATCATCGCCTTCCCCTATTGCGTCATCGCCCTACTGGACGAGAGATCGGGGCAGTTGACAGGCAGAACGTCGACGGTGAGTCTTGAGCAACTAGGGGTTGGCCAGATCGAACACCTCTCGGAAGCGTTGGATTCGGAGAGTCTTGCAGGCCAGGCGTTGAAGATTAGGAGACCAGTTGCCGTGGCGAGCACTGAACTGCCATCGTCGGCGTGGCCAGGCTGGGCAAGACGGCTGGGTCTGGAAAATCTGCTTGTCATCCCTCTAGTCTTCAGAGATCGTGATATCGGTGTTATCTACCTTGGTGGGAATGACGGAGGTGCAGCCACGGAGGTGGAGATACGACTGGCCGAGGCCATTGGAGTCATAGCAGCGGTGGCCATCGGCAACGCACTCATCTACACAGAGGCGCAGAATAGGATCGAACAGCTGGTGCATGAACTTGAGACAACTGTCCGAAGCATCGGGGATCTCCGGCAAGCGAAGTTCCAAAGGGCGTTGGAAATCGATGGCTTGGTTGTCGACCCTGGACAACGCCAAGTGGTTGTCGCCGGCGAACCAGTGAATCTCTCCGCCACCGAGTTTGATCTTCTGTGGCTTCTGGCAGAGAACGCGAACAAGGTGGCCGGGTACGACTCTCTCCTGCGCTCGGTGTGGGGCGGTGGCGGCAGCCACTCGAAGAACATCGTCAATGTGTACATACACCGCTTGCGCAAGAAGATCGAGCACGATCCATCATCTCCCACGCGGATTCGTGCGGTGCGCGGGGTAGGCTACATGTTGTGCGGTCAATCGAAGGATCGACGGAGCTAACTTGCACGGGAAATGGTCGGCTATGGGGGCTGGCTTCAGAACTTCCTCTTTCTCGTTCGGGTTCTGGGCGCTCGCTGTGGTCCGGTTCTCGGATTGTGCAGGGACGTGTCATAGAGTCGCCCGCCCTCTCCACCTCCACCTTGGGGGCGAGGAGCAGGAGGAAGAAGCCATCCTCACCAC
>CAZERB010000060.1:0-6100 GCA_964514645.1 uncultured Anaerolineales bacterium | reverse complement strand
TTTAGCCGCTTCTATGAAAAGTGGGAAACTCCCACTTTTCTTCTTATGGCGGCCCAAATCAGTGGCATGGAGAGTGGCTAGATGAAGAGCGACTTTATTAGAGCCATCAATCAACTTTGTGCCGAACGAGGCCTCTCCGAAGAGGTGGTATTGGAAGCCGTGGAGCAGGCTTTGGTCTCGGCCTATAAACGGGACTTTGGCGGCGCAGCCAATGTCGCCGCTAAGATCGACCTCGACTCCGGGCAGGTGAGGATCTTCACCGAGAAGGAGGTTGTCGAGGAGGTAGGAGACAACTATTCACAGATCTCCTTGGCTGAGGCCAAAGAACTGGTGGAAGAGACCGCCCTAGGGGAGACGGTCTTGGTGGAGACGACCCCTTCGAACTTCGGCCGGATAGCAGCCCAGACGGCTAAACAGGTGATACTGCAACGGATCCGGGAAGCGGAAAGGGATGCGTTGTATGAAGCCTTTGCTGATAAGGAGGGGGAGATACTGAACGGGATGGTGCAAAGCATCAATTCCCAGGCTATCACTTTGAGCCTGGGGAAAGCGGAGGCTATCCTGCCCCGTAGCGAGCAGGTGCCGAATGAGAGATACCGCCCTAGGCAAAGGTTGCGAGTCTACGTGTTGAGTGTAACCAAGACCAGCCGTGGCCCTCAAATCATCGTCTCCCGCACCCATTGGGCTATGCTTCGTCGCCTCTTGGAACTGGAGGTGCCGGAGATATATAACGGGACGGTGGAGATAAAGGCCATCGCCCGCGAACCCGGTTCCCGTTCCAAGGTAGCCGTGGCCGCTCTCCAGCCGGGGATAGACCCGGTAGGGGCATGTGTGGGGATGCGCGGGGTGAGGATCCAGTCTATCGTCAACGAGTTGGGCGGAGAGAGGATAGATATCGTGGAGTGGAGCCCTGACCCCAAGGAGTTCATCGCTAAGGCTTTGAGCCCGGCGCGTCCGGTAAGCGTGGAATTGGTGGAGGACAAAGAGATGGGGAAAACGGCTATCGTGGTGGTTCCGGAAAAGCAGTTATCCTTGGCTATCGGCCGAGAGGGGCAGAATGCCCGTTTGGCCGCCAAGTTGACCGGCTGGCGGATCGATATCATGAGCCCCTCTGAGGCGGCGGAAAGGGTCGCCCGATTAGCCGCGGAGGAGACAGCCCGCCTAGCCGAGGCTCTGGCTAAGGGCGAACTCGAGCCGGGAGAGATCACCGAAGAGACCCCTATCCAGGTTCTAGGCCTTTCCACACGCTTCCAAACCGCCTTGGAGCAGGCGGGAGTGACCCAGGTGGGGGAGCTCTTAGAGCGGCTGGAAAAGGGTGAGGAGGAGATCTTGGCTATCCCCGGTTTGGGCCCCAAATCTCTGGAGGAGATAAAGGAACGTTTGAAGATGGCAAACCTCTACGCAGTTGTTATCGAGGAGGTTGAGGAGGCTGTGCCACTGCCTGTCGTTGAAGAAACGGTGTTGGAGGTAACGGAGGCGGTGCTTGAGGAGGTTAGGCCGGTAGAAGCGGGGGCTGGGGAGGCAAAAGAAGCCGAGGTAGCACTCGAAGAGGTTACACCGGCGGAAATAGAGGTAGTTCCTGAAGAGATACCTCTGGAGGAAGAGGAAGAGGAGTGGGAAGAGGAAGAAGAAGAGTTGGAGGAGGAGAGAGTTATATTCGCGGGGAGGCAAAAGAAGCCCAAGCGGGATCTGGTTTACGACGAGAAGTTGGGCGAGGTAATCGCTCGGAAGTTACGTAGGCCTAGCCGACGTCGTGACGATTGGCAAAGTGAGATCGAGCTCTGGGAGCAGGGCGAGTATGATTACGACCTGGATTTGGAAGAGGAGGAGAGTGAATAGGGCCCCAGAGTGGAGAGGGCAGCCATGAAGCGGGCCAGACACATTCCCCAGCGGACCTGTGTTGGTTGCCGGCGTATCAGCCCCAAGAGGGCGTTGGTGCGGATAGTGTGCCTTCCTGCTGGAGGTGTGGAAGTGGACCCTACGGGCAAGAAGAGCGGCAGAGGTGCTTATCTTTGTCCCGATCAGAGCTGCTGGGAGGCCGCCCTGGAGAAGAGGGGGTTGGATCGTGCCTTGAAGGTTGCCCTTAACCCTGAGGAACGGGCGCGTCTCCTGGAGTATGGTCGTACCTTGGCTAAGGAGCAACCTAGAAGGGCAAAGGAAGCGTTTGAATAGGAGCGCAAGGGGGGTAAAGATGGAAACAAAGGAGGGTCGTAAGGTTGTTACTATACCTGATCTCATCACTGTCAGACAATTAGCAGAACTGTTAGGGGTTAGCCCCATAGAGGTGATCAAAGAGTTGATCGCTGATGGGATCATGGCCAATATCAATCAGACTATCGACTACGACACAGCGGCTGTCGTGGCTAGTGATATCGGTTTCGAAACGCGGGAGGAGGCACCACCTCCTCTACCGGAAGTCAAGGCTCCTCCTGCTCCCCTTACCGAGGTCCCCCTGAGAGAGATCTACGCCCAAGAAGAGCCCGAGGATATGGAACCTCGCTCCCCGGTGGTAACGGTGATGGGCCATGTGGATCATGGCAAGACCACCCTTTTGGATGCCATCAGACAGACTAATGTGGTAGACAGCGAGGTAGGAGGGATTACCCAGCATATAGGCGCCTATCAGGTGGAGAAGAAGGGGAGGAAGATAACCTTCATAGATACCCCGGGCCATGAGGCCTTCACCGCTATGCGGGCCCGGGGGGCCCAGGTTACCGACATAGCCGTGCTTGTGGTAGCCGCCGACGATGGGGTGATGCCCCAAACCAAGGAGGCGATAGATCACGCTCGGGCCGCCCGAGTGCCTATGATCGTCGCTATAAACAAAATCGATAAGAAGGATGCGGACCAAGAGAGGGTCAAACGGCAACTGGCTGAACTCGGCCTCACCGTTGAGGAGCAGGGTGGAGAGGTGATCTGCGTTCCCGTCTCCGCAAGGAAGAAGAAGGGCTTGGATGCCCTTCTAGAGATGATCCTCTTAGTGGCCGATCTCTCGGAGCTCAGAGCCAACCCCCATCGCCCAGCCATGGGGACGGTGATCGAGGGGAAACTGGATAGAAGTCGTGGCCCCATGGCTACTGTCTTGGTCCAGAACGGAACTTTGAAGGTGGGGGACAATCTAGTGGTGGGGAGTATCTACGGCCGTGTCCGCGCCATGTTCGACTATCAAGGGGAACCCGTGAAGAAAGCCACCCCTTCCACTCCGGTAGCCATTCTGGGTCTATCCGATGTCCCCAGGGCCGGGGATACCTTCGAGGTTGTACCCGATGAGAAGGGGGCGAAAAGCCTGGCTCAGGAACGTGCGGAGAAGGAAGTGGTTGCGGGACGTCGGCTTCCGCGCCTCAGTCTGGATGAGATATACGCTCAGATCCAGGCTGGCAAGGTTAAGGAACTTTTGGTCATCCTCAAGGGCGATGTCCAAGGCTCCTTGGAACCGGTGAGGAACTCCTTGCAGAGGTTAGGGGATGAGAAGATCAGGGTGAGGATCATCCATGAGGGGACGGGGAACATCACCGAGTCGGACGTGAACTTGGCTATCGCCTCGGGGGCGATCATCATCGGCTTCAACGTTCAGGCCGACCCCACTCCCCGTTCTATGGCTGAGATGGAGGGGGTGGAGATCCGCCAATACGAGGTGATCTATAAACTCATCGAAGATGTGGAGAAGGCTCTCCAGGGTCTCTTGGAGCCGGTATACGAGGATGTGGTTCTGGGCCGCGCGGAGGTACGAACGGTCTTCCACATCAGTAGGCGTGGGAAGGTGGCTGGCGTTTACGTGGAGGAAGGGGAGATCCGCCGCAACGCTCAAGCCAAGGTGATCCGGGATGGGGGAGTGCTTTATGATGGCCAGATCGCCTCTCTGAAGCGGTTCAAGGATGATGTGAAGGAGGTGGCCGCGGGCTTTGAATGTGGCATAGGCTTGGATGGCTTCGAAGATTTTGAGGAAGGGGATATCATAGAGGTCTACAAGAAGGAGAGGGTAGGATAGGTATGCCCAGCCGCAGGCAGAGAAGGGTGAACGGGCTCCTCAGGGAAGAGTTAAGCGAATTGTTGCGAAGGAAGGTGAAGGACCCCCGTCTAGAGGGTTTAACGGTTGTCGCCGTGGAGACGAGCCCCGATCTGAAACGCGCTCACGTATATATCAGTTCCCTAGGTAGTCAGGAGGAGCGACAAGAGGCGCTACGGGGTCTCCAGGGAGCCGGGGGTTTCCTGCGCCGGGAGTTGGCAGCGCGGTTATCATTACGGTATATACCGGAGATCTTCTTCCATCTAGACGATTCCCTGGAGCGGGGGCAGCGGATCGCCGACCTGCTTCAGAGGTTGGAGGGTGAGTGACTCCCCTGGAGTTGCTTCGAGGTACAAAGAGAGCCTATATCATGGCCCACCAGGCACCCGATGGGGATGGTATTGGCTCTGCCTTAGCCTTGGGCCGAGCGTTGGAGAAGATGGGGGGTAAGGCCACCTTAGCCTGCGAGGACCCTCTCCCCTCGATGCTCGCCTTCCTCCCCGGAGGCGAGCGGTTTGAAGCCCGAGAACCTCAGGACGAAGATTTGGCTATCGCCCTCGACGCCAGCGAACTTGGCCGATTCGGCTCCTTGGGGGAGAAGGTGGCACGGTCGGGCTTGCCTCTTCTCAACATCGATCATCACGTCACCAATAGCCTCTTCGGAACGGCTAACCTCGTGAAGAGCGAGGCCGCGGCCACAGCGGAGATCATATACGACCTCTTGCCCGATTTAGAGATACCGCTAGACCCTCTTCTGGCCACCTATCTCCTCACCGGCTTGGTCACTGACACCCAAGGCTTCAGGACGGCGAACACCACCGTCCGAACTTTGGAGATAGCCACCCAACTCATGAAGGCCGGGGCATCGCTAAGCGAGATCACGGGGAGGGTCTTCCGCCATTGGGACCTCTCCACCCTTCGTCTTTGGGGCGCGATAATCGAGAGCCTGAGGCTGGATGGACGAATTGTCTGGGCTACCGAGACTATGGCTATGCGGAGTCGTTACGGAGCCAGCGCTGACCGGGGAGATGGGGTGGTCAACCTCTTGGCTTCCGTGGTCCAAGCCGATATAGCCATCATTTTCCGGGAGAGGGAGGACGGCCTGATAGAGGTGAGCCTTAGATCCAGACCAGAGGTCGATGTCTCTTCCATCGCTCAATATTTCGGGGGCGGCGGCCATCCCCAGGCGGCGGGCTGCTCTCTGGAAGGGAAACTCGAGGAGGTGATGAAGGAGGTTCTGGCTAAGGCAAAGGAGAGGCTCTCTTCGCCCCCTGAGGGTTAAAAGTGATAGGAGCGCCACATCGGGGCTTTCAGATGAGGGAGCCATGCCTCGCCTGTGGTTTTATCTCTCCAGGGAGAGAGGCCCATCTAGGCCCCGGTTCGGGTATACTCAATATCGATAAACCCCAGGGTCCTACCTCCCACGATCTGGTAGTTAAAGTACGACAGGCCTCAGGGATAAGGCGAGTGGGTCACGCTGGCACTTTGGACCCCATGGCTACTGGAGTGCTTTTAGTCTGCTTTGGCCAGGGGACCCGGGTTACTGAATACCTGATGGAGAGCCCCAAAGTGTATCGGGCTCAGGTAAGGCTGGGAATGACCACGGACACGGGCGATGCGGAGGGGAGGGTCATCTCTCACTCTGACCCCAGAGGGATCACTCTTCAAGGTATCGAAGGTACCTTAGCCTCTTTCCAAGGGCGGATTCAGCAGGTTCCGCCTACCTATTCGGCTCTGAAAAAAGAGGGGGTGCCCCTCTACCGGCTAGCTCGTCAGGGGGTGGCTTTTGAGCCCACCCCCCGCGGGGTGGAAATATTTGGGCTGGAGGTCCTCGACTGGGCTCCCCCTTTCTTGGATATAGAGGTGACCTGCTCCCCTGGCACCTACATACGGGCCTTGGCGCGTGATCTGGGTGAGAAACTGGGGTGTGGCGCTCACCTCTCCAGCCTAACCCGTTTGGCTTGTGGCCGGTTCACCCTAGAAGAGGCGGCCACTCTCCAAGAGGTGGAGGAGGCCTTCCATGGCGGGTTCTGGGGGCTCTTGACCCACCCCATCGACGAGGCCCTTCTCCAGTTCGAGGCGCTTATCTTGGAT